>NZ_JBQKDN010000002.1:0-147406 GCF_052121815.1 Collinsella sp. LCP19S3_B6 | reverse complement strand
GCGCGGGGATGCTCGGTGCGCTCGAGGAGGTGTTCCCCGGGGCCCGCTACCAGCGCTGCACGGTGCATTTCTACCGCAACGTGCTGGGAAGGGTTCCCGTGACCAGGCGGAAGGCCGCGGCGCGCATGCTGAAGGCGATCCACGCGCAGGAATCGCGCGAGGCATGCGCCAGAAAAGCCGAGGAGGTGGCGGAGGAGCTGGAATCGATGAGGCTCGGGGCGGCCGCGAGGACGGTGCGCGACGGGTTCGCCGAGACGCTTGCCTACACGGAATTCCCACCGGAGCACTGGCGCCGGATCAGGACGAACAACGGGATCGAGCGCATCAACCGCGAGATCAGGAGGAGGACGAGGGTCGTCGGGACCTTCCCAGACGGCAATTCGGCTCTGATGTTGGTGACGGCGAGGCTGAAGTACATAGTGGAGCACGAGTGGGGCAAGAGGAGGTACTTGGACATGTCGAAGCTGGAGGAGATGGACGAGCTGAGGGGAAAGGCGGAGGGCTAGAAGAGGACGGGGCCGGAGACGGCTAAATCAATTTGCGAAAGAATCTTGACGGTACCGCCTAGATGGCGTCTTGGGTGTCTAGATACTTGGCTGATTTTTTGGAATGAAGGGGGCTCCTTGTTGGCAAGGAGCCCCCTTCTGCCTTTGGTTACTTTGGAACTGTGGTTACTTTCCTATTTCGCGTCGGCCCAGGTTATGCCGGTGCTGGCTTCGGCGATGAGGGGTACGCGGAGGTCTACGACGTGCTCCATGACGTCTTGGACCATGGCGGTGAGGCGCTCGACTTCGTCGACGGGGCACTCAAAGTCCAGTTCGTCGTGCACTTGCAAGATCATGTGGGCGGCAAAGCCCTCTTCTTCCAGGCGGCGGCTTACGCGGGCCATCGCGATCTTGATGATGTCGGCGGCGGTGCCCTGCATGGGGTGATTCATGGCCGTACGCTCACCAAAGCCACGGAGTTGCGGGTTTTTGGCCTTGAGCTCCGGAATATGACGCCGGCGGCCATACATGGTCTCGGCGTAGCCCGTCTGCTTGGCGCGCGCCACCACGTTGTCGAGGAACGTGCGCACGCCCGGGTAGGCCTCGTAGTAGCGATCGATCATGCCACGCGCCTCGGCCATCGAGATGTGCAGCGACTGCGACAGACCGTACGCCTGCTGACCATACACAATGCCAAAATTCACGGCCTTGGCGCGACTGCGCAGGTCGGGCGTTACCTCGGACACCGAAACGCCAAACACGCGCGCGGCCGTCTCGGCATGGAAGTCCTCGCCCTCGTTAAAGGCGCGCACCAGGTGCTCGTCACCCGAGAGATGCGCCAGCAGACGCAACTCGATCTGCGAGTAGTCCACCGCCAAAAAGACGCTGCCCTCGCCTGCCGAAAACGCCGTCTTAACGGTACGGCCCAGCTCAGAGCGCGTCGGGATGTTCTGCAGGTTCGGGTCGCTCGAGGACAGGCGACCAGTTGCCGTGATGGTCTGGTTGTACGTGGTGTGCACGCGACCGTCACCACGGCGCAGCGGACCTAGCGTGTCCAGATAGGTCGACTTGATCTTGGACTTCTCACGCCAGTCCAAAATCAGGCGCACGATTTCGTGGTCACGGGCAAGGTCGCTCAGCACCTTGGCGTTGGTCGAATAGTACCCGCGCTTGGTCTTTTTGAGGCCCTTGGTCGGAAGCCCCATAACGTCAAAGAGCACGTGCGAGAGCTGCATGGGACTGCCGATGTTAAACGTCTCATCACCTGCCAGGTCGCGAATGCTGCGCTCGACCTCGGTGATCTGGGTCGCCAGGCCCTCGGACAGGCTGCGCAGCCGGTCGGGATCTACGAGCATGCCCGCGCGCTCCATCTTGGCAAGCACCGGCACGAGCGGCATCTCAATGCCATCGAACACGTTGGCGGCGTTCTCGCGGGCCATGCGGTCGCGAAGCGGCGCCACGAGTGCCAGCGTCAGCGCCGCGGTACGGGCAGCAGGAGCAGGAGCGTCCTCGCCAGCACCATCCGCACCGCGCGCCGCAGGCAGCGCCATCTGCAGATAGGTATCGGCCAGATATGCCTCGTCAAACTCGGAACGGTCGGAATCCAACAGGTACGCGGCAACCACGGTATCAAAGATGCGCACGGAATCGACTGCCAGCGGGTCCATGAGCTCAGGCTCAGAAGAATCGATGGGCGAAAGCTCATGCAGCAACGCCTTCATGTCCGGGCTCGCCACGCGGCCCTCCATAAACAGGCGCGCGAGCACGCCAGCGATAACGCCGTGGGCAGAATTGAAGCCCTCGACAGCGGCAGGCGTGCCGTCATCGGCTTCCTCGAGCGCAAAGAGCCCCTTGGACGTCGCCAGCCACAGCGTACGCGTCAGGCCAAAGAGCGCACCCTCCTCCTTGTCATCGTCCACCACGGCGGCGACCCACTCGCCCGCATCAATCGTGCGAGAGATCTCGGCCGCCACAGCAGCAAGTGCCTCAGCATCGCCGGCGGCCGCACGCGAAACCGCGGGTATCTCGAACGCGCTGGCAGCGGGCACGACCCCGCCCTCGCCGCCAATCAGCGCCAGGAAGCGGTTCTGCATGGCCGTAATGCCAAGTGCGCCCAGCGCCGCGGACACCTCATCGGCAGAAAACGATGGGAAGGACATCGCGTCAAAGTCGAGCTCGACAGGTGCATCGGTGCGGATGGTCGCAACCTTGCGGCTCAGCAGCGCATCGTCGATGTGTGCACGCAGGTTCTCGCCCATCTTGCCCTTGACCTCGTCAGCATGCGCAATGACCTCGTCCAAGCTGCCGTACTGCGCGATGAGCGCGCTCGCCTTTTTGGGGCCGATGCCCGGTACGCCGGGAATGTTGTCCGACGTATCGCCCTTCAGACCGTAAAAATCGGGCACGAGCGCCGGCGTAATGCCGTGATACAGGTCGTCCACGCTCTCGGGCGTCATGATCGCCACGTCGGACAGGCCCTTGCGAGTCGAGACCACGTTGACGTGCTCGGTCACAAGCTGATACATGTCACGGTCGCCGGTCACCAGCAGCATGTCGCAGCCGGCCTCCTCACCCAGGCGCGCCATGGTTCCCAGGATATCGTCGCCTTCCCAGCCCTCGGACTGCAGAATTGGCACGTTGAGCGCCGTGAGCAGCTCCTTAATCATGGGAAACTGCGCATGCAGATCGGGGTCCATGGGCGGGCGCTGCGCCTTATACTGCGGCAGCATCTCCATGCGCACGCGCGGCTTGCCCTTGTCAAACGCCACGACCACACCGTCGGGGCTAAAGGCATCGATCATCTTAAGAAACATGTTCAGAAAGCCAAAGATCGCGTTGGTGGGGCGACCGTCCGGCGCGTTCATGGTCGGCGGCACGGCGTGGAAGGCGCGGTGCATGAGCGAGTTGCCGTCGATAACGGCAAAGGTGCGGCGCTTGTCAGACATATTGAATACCTCGCTTTGGACTGGGCACGGCTTGCTCACTCCAGTTTACACGCTCCCCGCCCCGCGGCCACCGCACATCAAGCTCCCCCGCCACCGCGCGTTCCCGAGTGATACGATGGCTCACGGTACAACAACCAGCACGATCAATCCGAAAGGAGCCTGCGTCATGGAGCGTCCCTGCGCATGGAAAAAGTACACGCCACAGCAAATCGAGGAGCTCGAGGAGCTTTGCCGCGGCTATAAGCAGTTTTTGAGCGAGAACAAGACCGAGCGCCTGTGCGTCAAGACCGGCATCAAGATGGCCGAGGAGGCGGGATACGTCGACCTGGAGACCGTGATCGCCGAAGGCCGCGAGCTCAAGGCAGGCGACAAGGCGTACGCCGCCAACCACGGCAAGGATCTTATGCTCGTCAACCTGGGCACCGCCCCGCTCGAGCAGGGCTTTAACATCCTGGGCGCCCACGTGGACTCGCCGCGCCTGGACCTCAAGCAGAATCCCGCCTTCGAGGCCGGCGACATGGCCTACCTCGACACGCACTACTACGGTGGCGTCAAGAGCTACCACTGGGTGGCCTCCCCGCTCGCACTCGTGGGCGTCATCTGCAAAAAGGACGGCACCACCGTCGACATCAACATCGGCGACAAGGCCGACGATCCGGTCTTTACCATCTCCGACCTGCTGATCCACCTCTCGAGCGAGCAGATGTCCAAGCCCGCCAAGGACGCCGTCGACGCCGAGATCCTCGACGTGATCGTGGGCGGCCGTCCCGTAAAATTTGACGAGGACGACAAGGACGCTCCCACCGAGCCCGTCAAGCAGATGTTCCTGGATATCCTCAAGGAGCAGTACGACGTCGAGGAGGAGGACTTCCTCTCCGCCGAAATCGAGGTCGTGCCCGCCGGCCCCGCCCGCGACATGGGCCTCGACCGCTCCATGATTTTGGGCTATGGCCACGACGACCGCGTCTGCGCCTACCCCTCCATGCTCGCCCAGATCAATGTGGCCAACGTGGAGCGCACGAGCATCACGCTCATCGTCGACAAGGAGGAGATTGGCTCCGTGGGAGCCACCGGCATGACAAGCCGCTTCTTCGAGAACACCGTCGCCGAGATCATGACGCTCGCCGGCGAGGGCAGCCCGCTGGCCCTGCGCCGCGCACTCGCCCACAGCCGCATGCTCTCCTCTGACGTGTCCGCCGGCTTCGACCCGGGCTACGCCGGCAAGTTCGAGACCAAGAATGCAGCCTTTATGGGTCGCGGCCTGTGCTTTAACAAGTACACGGGCAGCCGCGGCAAGGGCGGTTCCAACGACGCCGACGCCGAGTATATGGCTCTCATCCGCGACATTATGGACGAGGCCGGCGTGGACTTCCAGACCTGCGAGCTCGGTCGCGTCAACGCGGGCGGCGGCGGCACCATCGCCTACATCATGGCCAAGTACGGCATGAACGTCATCGACTCCGGCGTTGCCGTCCTGTCCATGCACGCCCTGTGGGAGGTCGCCAACAAGGCCGATATCTACGAGGCCTATCGCGGCTACAAGGCCTTCATCGAGCGCGCCTAATCAACCCTTTATCAGTTGCGGTGAGATACGGACTAAACTGGCCCATAAACGGCCAAAACAGACCGTATTACACCGCAACTTCCTTTTTGGCAGAGGAGAGTCCATGCTGCAGGTCATCATTTCGCCCGCCAAGCAGATGCGCGCGGCCCAAGATGCTTTTGAAGTCCTGGGCATTCCACCCTTTGTGCGCGAGACGGCTCGCCTCCACCGCGCACTGCTAGATATCGAGCGGAATGAAGGCAGCGGCAGCCTGCAGGCGCTGTGGAACGTGAGTGACAAACTGCTGGGGCCCTGCCTCAACACCCTGCATGAGTTCGAGCCCATCTTGCAAAACGGCGATCTCGACAATCCCGCACTCGCCCGTCACCTCTCCCCTGCCGTCATGTCCTATCACGGCATTCAATACCAAAGCATGGCGCCCGAGGTGATGGATTCCGCACAGCTCGCATGGCTGCAAGACCATCTGTGGATCCTCTCGGGCCTTTACGGATGCGTACGCCCCTTTCATGCCGTTGAACCGTATCGGCTGGAGATGGGCGCGAAGCTTGCCGTCGACGATGCCCGAGACCTCTACGCGTTTTGGGGCGACAAGCTCGCACGGGTCATCGCTCCGGCAGGCTCCAACGCCACGATCGTCAACCTCGCCAGCGCGGAATACGCCAAAGCCGTTCTGACCCGCCTCACCACCGACGCCACGGTCGTCACATGTCTCTTTGGCGAAGGCATCCGCAACGGCAAGCCCATCCAACGCTCGACCGCCAGCAAAAAAGCGCGCGGCTCCATGGTGCGCTGGATGGCAGAAAACAACTTCGAGGATGTAAGCGGGCTCACCGCGTTCGACGTTGGTTATCGTTACTTTCCCGAGCTTTCAAATAAAAACACTTTGGTCTTCCTGAACGAACAGGCCTTGTAGGACTACCGCTACTTTTGAATGTGCTGCCTAGGCACGGCGTCTATTCCGCCAGGCCGTCGGCTTTTGCAATCTCGGTCGTCGAGCCATCTTGGTAGGTAACCTTAACGTGCTCCACCTCGGACGCCTCAACACCCGACGGAGGCTCCAGGCGCCATTCCGTCAGGGCTATATCCATGGTCGTGGGTACATCCCCCTGATCTTTGAGCTCGACCGACAGCGTCCTAAGCGACGCATCGAAGGTCACGCGCTCGATCTCTTCACCAGGAATGGAACCACCGCTCAGCTGCAGTTGCACAAACTTGTCGCGCGGATACCAATAGTCGCCCGGCGCGGCAACGGTATTGCCACCCGCGACCTTCGCCGTCATAATCGGCAGGCTATCGTCCGCCTCAAACGTCCAGGAAACTCCCCCACGCCCGCCAAATGTCCAGATACAACAGGCAATCACCATCACGACAAGAATCGCGAAACCAATTGCGACCAGCCCATGATGGGCGCGGCTCTCCTCGGCCGACACATCCCACTGCGTCTCTCGATACAGATGCTTGTCTTCCATGTTCGCCTCCCCGCGGGCATGCTCGTCGCGTCAATCGTACCCATTCGAGCTATACTTGAGCCCACCACATAAACGGGGAGCTTGCAGGACAAGACGGCAGGCTGAGACTGGGCGCGCCCGCCCTGACCCGCAAACCTGATATGGGTAATGCCAACGAAGGGAGCCGTGCCAATGAGCACACAGACCGAGCCCAAGCTCGTCACGCAAATCGACTTCGCCCGCGCCGGGCAAATCACACCGCAGATGAAGGAGGTTGCCGAGCGCGAGCATCGCGACCCCGAGTACATCCGCGAACGCGTGGCCGACGGCCGCATCGCCATTCCCGCCAACATCGTGCATATCAAAAAGGGCATGCGCGCCTTTGGTGTCGGCGAGGGCCTGTCTACCAAGGTCAACGTCAACCTGGGCATCTCGGGCGACAAGGCCGATGCCGCCGAGGAATGGAAGAAGGTCAAGATCGCCGAGGACTTTGGCGCCGACGCCATCATGGACCTCTCCAACTCGGGCAAGACGCGCCAATTCCGCCAGCAGCTCATCGACGAGACGCCGCTCATGGTAGGCACCGTCCCCATGTACGACGCCATCGGCTACATGGAAAAGCCGCTTGTCAAGCTTACCAAGGACGACCTGTTCGAGGTCGTGCGCGCGCACGCCGAGGACGGCGTGGACTTTATGACCATCCACTGCGGCATCAACAAGTCGGTCACCAAAACCTTTAAGGAGACCGGCCGTCTCATGAACATCGTCAGCCGCGGCGGCTCACTGCTGTTTGGCTGGATGGAGGTCACCGGCAACGAGAACCCCTTCTACGAGTACTTTGACGAGCTGCTCGAGATCTGCCACGAGTACGACGTGACGATTTCGCTCGGCGACTCCTGCCGCCCGGGCTGCCTCTACGACTCCAACGACGCCACCGAGACCGCCGAGATGATCGAGCTGGGCAAGCTGTGCAAGCGCGCTTGGGCCGCCGGCGTCCAGGTCATGGTCGAGGGCCCGGGGCACATGGCGCTCGACGAGATCGCCGCCAACATGAAACTGCAGAAGCGCCTGTGCCACAACGCCCCGTTCTACGTGCTCGGGCCGCTGGTGACCGATATCGGCGTGGGCTACGACCACATCACCGCAGCCATCGGTGGCGCCATCTCCGCGAGCTCGGGTGCCGACTTTTTGTGCTACGTGACACCGGCAGAGCACCTATGCCTGCCTAACGCCCAGGATGTGCTCGACGGCCTCATGGCCACCAAGATTGCCGCACACGCCGCCGACATCGCCAAAAAGGTGCCCCACGCCCGCGACATGGACGACAAGATGGGCCAGGCACGCCGCAAGCTCGACTGGGACGCCATGTGGAAATGCGCGCTCGACCCGGTCACCGGCAAGAAGCGCTACGAGGAATCCCCTGCTGCCACCGAGGGCACCTGCACCATGTGCGGCAAGATGTGCGCCGTCCGCACCGTCAACAAGGTGTTCGAGGGCACGACGATCGACCTCGGCATGGAGGACTAACTCGTCACCGGAGCCATAATCGGCCACAAGGCGTTCGTCAATTGTTGACGTGTGAACATTTTCTTATATTTACGTAAAGATTGCACCACCCGCCCGGGATCGGCATAGAGCCGGCCCGGGCAACTTTATAATGCGGGCAGGAGACCCATTTGAATCCGACCGAACAAGGGAGCGAACATGGATCGTAGTAAGGTACCTGCCGTCCTGTCCATCGCAGGATCCGATTCCAGCGGCGGTGCCGGCATTCAGGCCGACATCAAGACCATCACGGCGCACCGCCTGTATGCCGAGACGGTCATCACGGCCATCACCGCACAGAACACCCTAGGCGTCACCGCCGTGCAGAACATCTCCCCGGATATTGTCGCGGCGCAAATCGATGCCGTTTTTGACGATATCCGCCCCAGTGCCGTCAAGATCGGCATGGTTTCTTCTGCCGGGATTATCGAAGTCATAGCCGACCGCCTGAGCGCCTGGGACGCACAAAATATCGTCGTCGATCCCGTCATGGTCGCCAGTTCGGGCGCTCGTCTCATCGCCGAGGACGCCGCCGAAGCGCTTACACGCCGCCTGTTCCCGCTGGCGACCGTCATCACGCCCAATATTCCCGAGGCCATGGCGCTGCTCGACTACGAGGTCGATTCCGAGCGCACACAGCAAAATGCCGCCATGCTCCTCACCCGCCGTTTTGGCTGCGCGTCCCTCGTTAAGGGCGGGCATTTTGTCAACGAGGCCAACGATGTGCTAGCAGAGCCCGCGCCGCTCGATGACGAGGGCAACCACCTGGGCGATCCGCTCACCACGTGGTTCCGCCACAAGCGCATCGAGACCGCCAACACGCATGGTACCGGCTGCACGCTCTCGTCCGCCATCGCCTGCGCGCTGGCCCAGGGCATGGATCTTGCCGATGCCGTCAACGCCGGCAAGGCCTACCTAACAGGAGCTCTCGCCGCCGGCCTGAACATGGGCAAGGGCTCCGGCCCCGTCAACCACATGTGGCAGTACTAAAAAGCCAGCAACCAAAACCACCGCACAAACCACCACAAAGGCGCCCGTCCCTTTGTGGTGGTTTGGGGCTGCGCTACTCACCGAGCATCTCTTGGAGCTTGGCTGCCACGGCGTGGCCCAGGCTCTCGTGGCTTTCGGGCATCATGTGCAGATAATCGATATCGCCCGGCTCGGCAAAATCGGCGGCATTCAAAAAGTCGCAGCCAAACTGCTCAGCGACATACGCATAGTATTCGGCAAAATGCTCCGAGGCCTCGACGGAACGCTCGTCAAAGTCGGTCATGTACACATCGGCGATCTGCGGTTTAATCTTGATAGGCGCCATCAGCAGAATGCGCGGGCAGGGCGCAGCGTCGGTCCACGGGAACGCGCGGACGGCGCGAATCAGCGCCATGGCGCCACGGGCGATATCGGAAGCCGTCACGTTAAAGACCGTCTTGCAGTCGTTGGTGCCCAGCATGATCACAATGGCGTCCAGCGGCTTATGGGCCTCGAGCAGCATCGGCAACGCGCGGATGCCGTTGAGATTGGTGTCCAGATGACACATATCGTCGCGCACCGTTGTGCGGCCGTTTAGGCCTTCCTCAATCACATGCCAGCCCTCGCCCAGGTCGCGCTGGGCCACGCCGCACCAGCGCACATCGTGCGCATAGCGCACCGCGGTGCCATCGCGCATGCCCGCCGGATCGTAGCCATAGGTATTGCTGTCACCAAAGCACAGGACGTTTTTCATCGCAAGCCCTTCCTTCAGTAAAAAGCCGACGGAAGCAGCCCCTCCCGCCGGCTCGACCTATCTGTCAGCGCGCACCGATTACAGATACTTGCGCCAGTCGTCCTCGTCCTCATCGTCCTCGGCAGCGGCATGAGCCTGCTCGGCGGCACGGGCGGCCGCGGCACGGGCGGCAACCTGGGCATAGGACTCCTCGTTGCGCTCGGGGAAGCTTGCCAGCACGTGCTCGAACTTGGCAAAATCCTCGTCCCAGCGCGTAGAGGGCACAGCAAAGAAGACCTGCTTGACCTTAAAGTCGCCCGATGCGAGCTCCTTGCGGAAGAGCTCGGCCACGGCCTCGGCGTCAAAGCCGTTGTTGTCACAGCCCCAGGCGCCCAGCACGAGCTTCTCGCGACCAAGCTCGTCGCAGATGGCCAGCACAAAGCGGATACGATCGCGCAGGGCGTCCAGCAGGGCATCGTCACCCACGCGATACTCCTGGCGAGCGCGCTTGGCGTTGGGCGCAGCGGCAACGATCACGTCGGCGTACGCATGCACGTGGTTGCGGTCGAAGCGCACCGCAGGCACCACCAGCGCACGGTTGCGGTACAGCTCACAGTTGATGTTGCGGCGACGGTTCTCGCCGTACCATTTGCGCTGCTTATCGAGCACATTGTACAGATACGAATCGGCACAGAGCGTGGCCTCCTGACCCAGATAGCCCTGGATGTAGCCACCGCCCGGGTTGGTGAACGAGGCAAAGGCGAGCACGGCCATGTCGCAGAACTGCGCGTAGCCTCGGCCGTTATCCAGAATGGCCTGCGTGGCAGAGGCGTCGAGCACGGTGACCTCGGGCAGGACCGGAGCGGGCTCCTCGGCAGCAGGCGCGGGCTCGGTCTCCGTGGCTTCCTCTGCGGGCACAGGCTCGGCCACCACCTCGGTCTCGGCAGGCGCAACCTCGGTGGCCTCAGACTCATCGGTAACCTGCTCTTCGGCAGCAGCCACCTGGGCCTTAGCCTTCATCGCCGCGACAAATCCGGCAGGCATGCCCTCGAACTCGCGCACGCCGGCAAGCGAGCGCTCGATATCCTTTGCGCACGCTTCGGACACAGTCGCCACGTGACGCTCGGCGGCCTTGGCACGGGCCTCGCGCTTGGGATTGGGCTGTCCCGCGCGGTTGGGTCTACGGTTACGGTTCCTATTGTCGACGTCTGCCATAAGTGGTCACCTTTCTCGGTCGCTGCCGCTATCGGCTTTTCCCATCCATGATACCCCGCCGCGTACAAAAAAGGCGGCCCCGAAGGACCGCCTTTCGCATCGATTTGCGCGCGGCAAGCACCGCTGCAATCTGGCACTAGTCGCGACGACCAAGGATGTTCAGGATGCGCAGGAACACGTTGATAATGTCCACGAACAGGTTGGACGCCATGAGCACGGCGTTGGGCAGCGTGGGCGGCACCGTCGTGGCCACATAGGTGTCGTAGCCAATAAAGCCGGCGAACACCACAATCACGATCAGGTCGGTGATGGTCTGCGAGACGCCCATGAACATCAGCACGATCTCGACCAGAATCGTGGCAAGCAGAATGCCAAAACCAATGCCATACACACGCTGGAAGAATTTGGGGAAGGTCACGCCCAGTGCGCCAAAGACAAAGGTGATGGCGGCAGTGGCGATAAAGGCGGTGTTGATGGTGGGCAGGTCGTAGTTGGCAAGGCCAAACGACGCGGTCAGACCAAAGGTGCTCGCAAAGATCGCGTAACCCGCGAGCGACAGGCCCACGGACTGCTTGCTGGCGGCGGCCGACATCATGACGATGCCGACAATGGTCAGGATAAACGAGCCAAAGACCAGCGGCAGGGCGGCGCCACTCATCATCATGCGCGCAAACGACATGGTGCCCGTAAAGTAGGCGCCAGCGCCCATAGCGCAAAAACCCAAAAAGATCAGGGCAGACATGGCAAGGTTGTACGCGCGCGGCGACATCTCCTTGGCACGGCTTGCGCCGGTCTCGATGGGGCCGTTCTGATAGCCCTGGATATCGTTCATAATTTCGTCCTTTCAAAAAGCGCCGCAACAGCGCCGTAGGTGACAAGATTCCTGCCATTGTACCCGAATGGCGCGCGCTCTTACCCGCGGCGCTCACTCTCGAGTGTGCGGTCGAACGCCCACACCCACCACCGCATCAGATGAGCCTGCGAGCCATCCGGTCGCTCACGCGCCTGGTCTTCCAGATACAGCTCGGTCGTATGTCCGCCAAAACGAACCTTATAGGTTGCCGTACGAATGCCGTGAACCGTCAGGCCAAAACCGGTAGACGAGACAATCTCGTCAATCGTAAAGCAGCGACCGTCGACCCAGCAGACGGTAACCGGCACAACTTGTCCGCCCGCGAGGATGCGGGCCACGACGTCCACATACTGCTTGTGCACGCGCCGAGTTTTGCCATCTGTCTGTCGATATTCCATGCCCCTATTATCGAACGCATGTTTGTATATTGTAAAGCGAACAGACTGTGGTTTTGGGGTGTCGGAGCGAGCGCACGTGTCCTCACGGCGTGTTAGCAAAAAGAACACCCGCGGTCAACAGGGCTAATATTCAATTTTAGTGCCAAAAAATTCACTTCTCCCGTCAGAACTCGGTAAAGAAACCCGCAGGAGGTGATACGATTTATCATGTTTTTGTAACGTTTCTGCAAACTTCGAGAAAGCCCATATATGGACGTAACGTTCTCAGCCTTCCTCGGCCAACTTGTTTCGAACCCAGTCCTTGCCGTCACCGTGTTCCTCGCGCTCGGCGCCATCTTCGTCAACGGATGGACCGACGCGCCCAACGCCATCGCGACCTGTGTCACCACGCGTTGCATGCCCGCCCGCGCCGCCATTCTCATGAGTGCCGCGTTCAACTTTTTGGGCGTGCTCATCATGACGCACTTTAATGCCAGCGTTGCCAACACCATCTCCCATATCGTCGACTTTGGCGGAAACAGCACCATGGCGCTCGCGTGCCTCTGCGCGGCCCTGTTCTCCATCGTCGTCTACGGCGCCACGGCATCGCGTTTTGGCATCCCCACCTCGCAGAGCCACAGCCTCATCGCCGGCCTGACCGGCGCTGCCATCGCCCTCGGCGGCGCCAGCAGCGTCAATGTCCATGAGTGGATGAAGGTCATCTACGGCCTGGCGCTCTCCATCGGTCTGGGCTTTGTCATGGGCTGGGTCCTGTGCAAGCTCGTCTCGATTCTTTTCGCTGCCGCCAACAGGCGACGTGCCAACGTCTTCTTTAAATATGCTCAGATCGCGAGCGCCGCGGCCATGAGCTTTATGCACGGCGCGCAGGATGGACAAAAGTTCATCGGCGTGCTCTTTTTAGGTGTCGCCTTTGCCAACGGACAGACCGGCGTCGGCGACGCCGGCATCCCCATCTGGATCATGCTGCTGTGCTCGGCCACCATGGGCATCGGCACCAGCGTGGGCGGTGAGCGTATCATCAAGTCCGTCGGCCAGAGCATGGTTAAGCTCGAAAAGTATCAGGGCTTCTCTGCCGACCTGGCAGGAGCCGCAAACCTGCTGCTTGCCACGCTCACCGGTATCCCCGTGTCCTCCACGCACATCAAGACCTGCGCCATCATGGGCGTCGGCGCCGTCAAGCGCCTCTCGGCCATCAACTTCGGCGTGGTCAAGGACATGATGTTCACGTGGTTCTTCACCTTCCCCGCCTGTGGACTCATCAGCTTTGTCATGGCCAGGCTGTTCATGATGTTCCTCTAGTCAAACCGAACGTCCATCCGGACCGCATTACCTCGCCCACCCGTCTTCGCCCCGAAAGGATCACTCATGGCAAAGAAACCCGATTCGTTCTACTTTGACAACTACGTCGCCTGCGCCGACTTCGCCGTTCAGGCAGCCGAGCTGCTCACCAAGATTTTTGAGAACTTTGACCCCGCGCAGATCCACGACATGCTCGAGAAGATGCATGCGATTGAGCATGCAGCAGACAAGAAGCACCATGAGCTCGAAGACGCCCTACTCACGGCCTTTATCACCCCGCTTGAGCGCGAGGACCTTAACCTAATGAGCTGCTCGCTCGATACCGTGCTCGACCGTATTGAGGGCGTCGTGCAGCGCCTCTACTTCACCAACATCCAGAGCATCCACCCCGATGCCATCGTGATCGCCCACAAGGTGACCGACGCCTGCCGCGCCATGAAGGACCTGATGGTCGAGTTGCCCAACTACCGCAAGTCCAAAACGCTGCGCGAGCTCGTCATCCAGATCAACACCATCGAGTCCGAGGCCGACGAACTCTACATCAACGCCATGCGTAACCTGCACGTCAACGGCAAGGACCCGCTCGAGGTCATCGCCTGGCGTGACGTGTACGCCTTCTTGGAGTACTGCGCCGACTGCTGCGAGAATGTGGCCGATGTCGTGGATTCGATTGTCATGAAGAACAGTTAATTGGGGGTACGCGTCCCACCGGCGAAGGCCCGGCACCTATTTGCTTTCTCTCTCCGGCTGCACGGCAGAGTCGTTCGAAAGAAAATAGGTGTCGGGCCTTCGCCTTACGTATCACCATTGGAACTTTGGCTGATAGTTTTAGCGCAATGGGGGTTTGGCTGAAGGGACCTTTGGTACCCGCTCGGACACTTTGGCCCTTGGTGAGCGTTTGACTGATTGCTGCTTTGGGTACTCTTTAAGTTACTTTGGGTTTGTTTGATTTTTAATTGTTGGAGGGCTTGTATGTCGTATATTGATCTGGCTCGGTCTCGGTATTCTTGTCGTTTGTTTGAGGATCGTTCTGTTGAGCAGGCTGTGGTGGATACCATTGTTGAGGCTGGGCGCATTGCTCCTTCTGCTTGCAATAATCATCCAACCCGTGTGATGGTGTTGGATACACCTGAGCTTCTGGAAAAGGCAGCTGCTTGTCAGCCTCGGTTTGCTCGTGATGGGTCCATCTTTGGCGCTCCGCTCATCTTCCTCGTTTGCAGCGTTACCAACGATGCTTGGGTGCGTCCCTATGACCAGATGAACTCCAGCGCTATCGACACCTCGATTGTTTGCGATCAGATGATGATGGAGGCCGAGGAACAGGGCCTGGGAACGTGCTGGGTATGCCATTTTAAGCCCGAGCTAGCCCGCGAGCAGTTCAACCTGCCCGAGGGCGTTTATCCCTACCACATGCTCGTCTGCGGCTATCCCGCCGACCATATCGCCGACCCCGAGCATCGCGAGGCCCGCACCATTCCCCTATCCAATTTCCTCCTCAAGTAGTTTTTTGGCCCATGCCCTAAAATCTACCTTTTACCGCTCAAACGTTCGCCGAGTTCTGCCCTATCGCACGCAGAGCTCGGCGTTTTGTTTCCCAACCCGTATACAGCTACAAAAAAGGAGCTCGCAAGCGCGAGCCCCTTTTAAGAGCTAGATTGTAGTTTTGGCGCTAGTCCAGGTCGTCCGCGGCAAAGTTGTCAATCGGGGCGAAGGGGTCGGCCACGGGGACAACCGGATCAGCGACAGGCAGCGGCTCGGCGGCAGGCATGGTCACGGCAGGAGAAGCCGCGGAACCGACCGGCGTAGAAGCCAGCAGATCGGCCGGGAAGGAATTCTGAGCATCGTCCATAAAGTGCTGAATGAGCTTGAGATACTCGGCCTTGAACTCCTCGCGGGAAGCCTTCAGACGGTCAATCTCCTCGAGCTCGGCCTGCTTCTCGGTCAGGGCCTGACGGATGACCTCGCGGGCCTTGGCGTCGGCCTCGTTGCGGATGCGGTCAGCATTCTCGTTAGCGTCGTTGACAATCGCCTCGGCGGTCTGCTGAGCCGCAATGAGAGCGGCGGAAATCTGACGCTCCTGAGCGGAGAAATCGGGAGCGGGAGTGGCGACAGGGGCAGCCTGAGCGGCAGAATCCTGGGCCTGCGCAAGCTGAGCCTGCGTATCGGCAAGCTGCTGCTCGGTGGCGGTCAGGCGACCCTTAAGATCAACGATCTTGGCAAGCATAGCGTCGACCTCGGAGGACAGGGTCTCCAGGAAGACGTCGACCTCGGCGGGATCGTAGCCGCGCTTGGCCTCAGAGAAGGTCTGAGCCTGGATGTCAGCAGGGGTAATAGCCATAACAAGTTCTCCTTTATCATCGCCTTGGCGCTAAGCGCCCGACATAGGTTACTGAGCCAGTCCTATACGAGTATACCTATAAGTAGCTGCAGAATGAGCTTCTGCACCAACTGCAACGCAATAATCGCAACGACCGGTGAAAAATCGATACCGCCCATCGGCGGCATAAACCGGCGAAACAGGTTGAGCCAAGGGCCGCAAACGCCGTCGAGCACCGCCGCGATATCCTGTAGCAAACCACCCTGCTTCATGGGAATCCACGTCATAAAGCAGTAGACCACAATCAACGTGGAATAAAAATTAAACAGCGTGTTGACAAGCTGAACGATGGTGTAGATGTTGATGGGAATCTCCTCACCTTGTCTTTACTTGAGATAGCCGTCGGCGCGAAGCTTCTTAAGATCCGAATCCTTGACCTCGCAGCCGGCGGGCAGCACCATAAACACGCGATCGCCCACTTCTTTGACCGAAGCGCCCAGGCCGCAGGCAAAGCCATAGCTAAAGTCCAGGACGCGTTTGGCGACCTCGGTGCGAACGCCCACAAAGATCAGCGCGACAGGCTGCTTGGTACGCACGCGGCGCACGACCGTCTCCACGTCGTCATAGCTCTCCGGACGAAGAACGTAGGCCGGCAACTGAGGCGTGGCGTTGATGATATTGCTCGCATAGGCAGAGGCATCGCTCGGCGTTGAAGCAGGAGCGGGCACAGCGGCAGCGCGGACCCGAGCGTTCTCGGCGTAGCTTGACGGCGTGTCATAGGCGCCGGGACGATAACCGCCCGCAGCGGCATCCTGAGAGCGCGAAGGCGGATTGTACGTCGTAGCGTGACGGGAGTCGTCGCCGATCAGTTGACCGGAACGCGTGTACACAGCAACCGACTCAGCCTCTCCGCGGCGTGTCTGCCCCAGCAGTCCATTGCTCGGTTCATCTTGCGTGTAGAAGCCCTCGCCCGAAGCACCGCTGTAGCCGTTGTTCTGATAGCCGTCGTCATAGCCGTCATCGTAACCGTAGTCATCATCCTGGCCATAACCCTGGTCATAACCCTGCTGGCCGCCTAGGTGCATTTTATTTTTAATTTCGTCAAGGAAACCCATGGTTGTGTCCTCTCACGGTCTAATGCAGGCGCTCTGACAATCAGCGCGCACTTCAGGCTCTTATTTTACTTCAAACTCCGGGCTGAATACTACCCTGCCCAGGCGAACAAGCGTCGAGCCTTCCTCAAGGGCAGGCTCAAAGTCCTCGCTCATGCCGCAAGATAGCTCAGGCAGACACAGATCGGGGTGTGCCGTCTCCAGCTCATCCCTCAACTCACGCAGCCCGGCAAAGGTGCGGCGCGCCACATCCTTATTCCCCCGGGGCGCCATGGTCATAAGCCCCTGCACGCAAATTCCCTCAAGCTCCGCAAGCTCGCCGGCGGAGGCACGAACCTCATCGGGCGAAAAGCCGCCCTTGGACTCCTCCCCGCTTACATTGACCTCGATCAGCACATGCTGCGGAGCAGAAAGCTCGCCCGCCTCAATCTTGCGGACGGCACGGCTCGAGATAGCCTGCGCCAAATGAAGCGACCCCACCGAATGAATCAGCTCGGCCGCACCCAGCACCGCATTGATCTTGTTGGTCTGAAGATTACCGATCATATCGAAGCGCACCTCGGGCAGCTCCGGATGCTCCGCCAACCCCGCAAGCTTGCGAACAAGCTCCTGCGGACGGTTCTCGGCAAAATGACGATACCCTGCCTGGATGGCGGCAACGGTCTCATCGACGCCAACGGTCTTGGAGACGGCAATCAGACGTGCGGCATCGTGAGAACGACCCGCGCGATCGAGTGCGGCATAAAAGCGTTCGAGAATCTGCTCGCGGCGAGCGCGCATCAAGTCCAAATAATTATCCATTGCCAATCGCCTCCGCTAACAGCCATACAAGTAGTCCCATGCTAACGCAAGAGCGCGGCCCTGCATGTGCAAGGCCGCGCTCACTTAGGTATTTACAATCTTTCGACGAACGGAGCTACCCTACTCCTCGTCATCCTCGGTATCGTCCTCGTCCTCGAGGTGCTCGAGCAGGTAGCGAAGACCCTCGCTCACCTCGTTAGCGGGCACCTTGGCAACAAAGCGCGCATCGACAGCGGGCCTCATGATGACGCCCTCGCCCGAAGGCACGCGCATGCTCTCGAGCTCATCCTCGTCCGTACGGGCGATATCGCCCGCGTTCATGCGCTGGCCGGTCAAAAGGAAGGTCAGACGGCAGGCGGCATCGATGGAAATCGAGGCGATGCGATCGAGGTAGCGCGAAACCATGATGGCGCGGCGCAGATCGTCATAGTTGCTGTCGTCGTCCATAAACTCTCCCGCGTCCATGCGGTTGAAGGTACGGAAGAACTTCTCATAGGCCGCATGCACCGGCTCGTCCTCGACGGCCAGGTTGCAGATGATGGACATGTCGTTGGTGACGAGCGCGGAAAGCGACGAGCCCAGCACCTGGTATACGGCTTCGGCCTCGGCCTCAACCGTACCGACGAGCTCCTGGGGCAGCGAGATATCGGCCTTGACCATATGACGCGTGGCGCGGCAGATCTGGCGAACCTTATCGGTCATGCGCTGCAGGTTAAAGTCGACGTAGATGATTGTCTGCAGCAAGCGGAAGTCGGAGGCGACCGGCGACTGCGTAGCGATCAGGTTGTAGCACACGGCCTCCAGGTTGGCGCAGCGCGCGTCAATCGAAAGCGTGCGCTTCTTGGTCTTGGTGGCGAGCTTGCGGTCGTCGGTCACATAGGCCTTCACGGCGTCATGAAGAGCCAGGTCTACAGCCTCGTAGATGCTCAACATCTCGTGACGAGCCTCGACGAGCTGACGGGAAAACAGTTTGCGCATGGTTCACTCCAATCAGTTGGGTGCGGTCATGCCGCCCGCACAGTGAATACGCACCGGACCAGGTCCGATCGGCTTGGGACTAGTCGCACCGATCAGCCAAAGCGGCCGGTGATATAGTCTTCCGTCCGCGAATCCACCGGGCTGGTGAAGATCGCGTCGGTTTGACCATACTCGATGAGCGTGGCGGGCTCGCCGGCAACCTCCTGCAAGAAGAAGGCGGTGTAGTCGCTAATGCGAGCTGCCTGCTGCATTGAATGTGTGACGATGATGATCGTCATCTCGGGCGCCAGCTCGGCCATCAGATCCTCGACCTTGGAGACGGACGTGGGGTCGATGGCGGAGCAGGGCTCGTCCATCAGAAGGACATCGGGCTGCACCGCGAGCACACGCGCGATGCACAGACGCTGCTGCTGACCGCCCGAAAGCGCCAAACCATCCTTGTTGAGCTGATTGGATACCTCTTTCCAGAGGTTGGCGCGCTTGAGCGATTCTTCCACGATGTCATCGAGGTCGCTTTTGCTAGTCACGCCCTGCAGACGAGGGCCAAAAGCAACATTCTCGTAGATGGATTTAGGGAACGGGTTGGGCTGCTGAAAAATCATGCCCACGCGGCGGCGAAGGTCGACCGGGTCGACGCCCTCGGCATAGATATCGTTGCCGTCGAGCGTCATGGTGCCCTCGACGCGAGTGCCCTCGATAAGGTCGTTCATACGGTTGATACAGCGCAAAAACGTCGATTTGCCGCAGCCCGAAGGGCCGATAAACGAGGTAATGGCGTTTTTGGCGATGTTGAGGTCGAGACCCGTCAGCGCATGAAAGTCACCGTACCAAAAGTTGAAATCCTTGGCCGTGATGGCCGCTTGCTCCAGCGTGGGAGCGGACTGATAGACGGACATGGGACTCCTTAACTAGCGGCGTTTGCGCGACAGATAACGCGCAAACAGGTTGAAGGCCAGAATAATCGCCATCAGCAAAAGCGCGGTGCCGTAGGCTGCGTTCATGTTGATGCCGTCATTGGCAAGCAAATAAAGGTGAACGGTCATGGGGCGACCGGAATCGAGCGGCGAAATAGGCAGGTTGATGGCCTGGCCCATGGTGTAGAGCACCACGGCGGTCTCGCCGATGGCGCGGCCGATGGCAAGTACGATGCCGGTGGCGATGCGGCCAAAAGCCGAAGGAAGCACGATCTTGGAGACGACCTGCCACTTGGTGGCACCCAGGCCATATGCGCCCCAACGGATATAGCGCGGAACGGCGCGGATTGCCTCCTCGGTGGTACGCATGACAATGGGCAGCATCAGAAGTGCGAGCGCCAGGGCGGCCGAAACCATCGAAAGACCCAGGCCCATGGCCTCGACAAACAAGGCGTAGCCAAAAAGGCCCATAACAATGGAGGGCACCGAGGCCAGGGCATCGGCAGCATAGCGAATGATGTCGACAACCTTGCCCTGCTTGGCATATTCAGCCAGATAGACCGCAGCCAAGACGGCAACCGGCGTGCAGATGAGCATGGCGAGCGCCGTCACGTAGACGGTCGAGACGATAGTGGGCCAAATGCCGCCCTCGGCGTTTACGCCCTGCGGCCAGCCAAAGATAAAGTCGAGCGAGATGTGCGGCAGACCGTTGATAACTACATAGGCGATGATGGCGACCAGCACCAGCGTGGTGATATAGGCCGCGGCACGAAACACGCCGAGCATAATCTTGTTGGACAGATCCTTGTTGATGCGGCCCTTCTTACCATGGGAAAGGGCACGCTTGATGCGTTCGCGCGACGAGGTCGTATCGACCGTCGTGTCAACGGAATCGGACATAGCCTACCCCCTCTTCTTCTTGGAAATCAGACGGACGATGCCCACCAATGCGGCGGAAATGATAAACAGGACCACGCCCATGCCAAACAGAGCCGAGCGGTGCAGGCCCGAGGAATAGCTCATATCGAGCGCGATCTGGCTCGTGAGCGTCGAGATGGGGCTCGAGATGCTGTCCGGGATGACCGGAGCGTTGCCAACGACCATGAGCACGGCCATGGTCTCACCGATGGCACGACCCATGCCCAAGACAATCGCATCGACGATGCCCAACTTGGCTGCAGGCAGCACGACCTTGTAGATGGTCTGCCACTTGGTGGCACCCATGGCATAGGATGCCTCGCGAATGCCCATGGGAATGGAATTGAGGGCATCGATGGTGAGCGTGGTGATGGTGGGAACGATCATGATGGCGAGCACGAGCCACGCTGTCAGCGCACCAAAGCCAAGACCGCCGGTCAGCTGCGCGATAAACGGACGGATGATGACCATGCCAAAGAAACCGTAGATGATGGAGGGGATCCCCGCCAGCAGGTCGACGGCGGGGCTGATGAGACTGCGCACGCGCTTGCCGGCGATCTCGACCAGATACACGGCCGTGCCCACACCCAGGGGCACACCCATGGCGAGCGCACCGACCGTCACCAGACCAGAGCCCGCCAGCAGCGACATGATGCCGTAGTGGCCCTCGGAGGGCGCCCACGTAAAGCTAAAGAAGTCCGCCAGACCGATGTCGGTAAAGACGGGCAACGCCGAGTACGTGGTAAAGACAAAAATCAGGATGACGGTAACGACCGCCAAGAACGCGCAAGCAAAGAAGATCCACTGCAGCGCCTTCTCTTTGAGATAGGTGCTGCGCGACACCAACGCCAACTCACGCTTTTTGGGCGCCTGAGCCTCTCGCTCAATCTGGGGGGTTTCCTGTGCTTCCATGCTACTCACTCCCCTTTCCGTCGTTGGTGACGGGAATAAAGCCCGCCTCGCGAATCTGCTTGTCCATCTTCTCGGACGTCACATAGTCAATGTAGTCCTGTGCACGCTGCGAGGGCGTACCCTTCACAAAGAAGTAAAGGTCGCGCGAGATGGGGTAGCCGCCACTTGCGACCGTCTTCTCGGATGCCTCGACATGGTTGACCGAAACAGCCTTAACCGAAGTCTTAGCGTTGAGGCTCTCGACAAAACCCAGCGAGATGTAGCCAATAGCACCACGCGAACGGGACACGACATCGCGTACCTGGCCCGTGCCCGAAAGAACGGCAGAGCGACGATCGAACGGCGTGCCGTCCATCACGATAGTACGGAAGGCCTCGCGCGTACCTGACGCCTCATCGCGGTTAATAACCTGAATCTTCAGGTCCTCTCCGCCGACTTCCTTCCAGTTGGTAATCTTACCGGCGTATATGTCGCGAAGCTGCTCGGTCGAGAGGTTGTCGACCGGATTATCGTCGTTCACGATGACTGCGATGCCGTCGTGCGCGATTACAATCGGGGTCAGGCCCAGATTCTGCTCGTCGGCATTGAGGCCACGAGACGAGCTGGCGATGTCAGCCGTGCCGCTGCTGACGGCCTCGATACCGGCAGAAGAGCCAAGGCCAGAGACGAGCACGTCGGTGCCGGTCTCCTCCTTAAAGCCCTCGGCCGCAATCTCGGCAATGGGAAGGCAGGTGGTCGAGCCGGCCACGGTGATAGAAGACGTGGAAGATCCCGAGGAGCAGGCACACAGCGTAAGCGTGAGCACTGCCGCGCTTAGGACCGATGCGATCTTTCTCATAGCATCACGCCGATCGCAGCATGGCGCCCACAGGTGCCGCCCTCGTTGCGGTAGGAATAAAAGCGGTCGTTCTGACGAACGGTGGAGAGCTTGGTGTCCACAATGCCGTTCGCTTCGACGCCGGCGTCCATCAGCGCCTCGCGAATGGCGGCGGAAAGATCGAGCATACGAGAAGCGGCAGCATCGATGCACGCGAACTCGGAGGCAAAGCGGTCCATAAGTTCTTGGGACACCTCGTACTCGTCACCCAGGATATGGGGCCCAATATAGGCAGAGATGTCGTCTGGCTTGCAGCCAGCCGCCTCGCAGAGCGCTTGGCACGCCTTGGCGGAAATGCGCGCAATCGTGCCCTTCCAGCCAGAATGCACCACGGCAAAGCCGCCGGGAGCCACCAGCACAACGGGAACACAATCGGCAAAGCAAAGCATCACGGGCACCTCATGCGCCGTGCAGACGAGGGCATCGCAGCCCTCGGCAATCTGCTCGCGAATGTTCTCGAGATCATCGGCGCCGTTCGAGGTCACCGTCACGACATTGTCACCGTGTACCTGATTGGGGACAAGCAGGTTGTGCTCGCACTCGGCAATACCCATGGCCTCGAGTACGCGGCGACGATTTTCTTGAACGGCAAAGGGGTCATCGCCAACATGCGAGCCCAGATTGAGTGAGGAGTACGCATCTTCGGAAACACCGCCAGTGCGTTCGGTGAAGGCAAAGCGGACATCGTGCGTCGCGCCCTCTACCAACGTAACTCCATCATGGTCGACACGCGAAACGTTGTCCGCACGTGCTGCCATACTAAAGCCTCCTAATAACACGAGTATCGCGGCCAAGCCGCAGCAGTCCGTGCCATACGGCTGCCATACTTCTACAAAAGGATACCCGCAGCGGTAGGGACCAAACGTAAGGGGAACGTAAAGAGATTGGAGACTTTCGTTTACAAACGAGAAACAAAACGGGGTGCATCCAAATGGACGCACCCCGTGCAGGTTGTTGAGAAAAACGAACTAGAAGCTACCACGCTTAAGGAAGTCGGGAAGCTCAAACTGGTCGTTACCAAAATTGGGAAGCTCCGTACCGCCGACATTGCGGGTCGGGGCAGACTGAGCCGAGCTTGCAGCGGGAGCGGTACGCTGAGGCTCGGCAACGGAAGCCTTGCTCTGGGACTGCTGGGCAGCGAAGAGCTCGTCCTGACGGTTGACATTAGAGTCGGAGAAGCCCGTAGCGATAACGGTGATGCGCACCTGATCGCCCAGGGACTCGTCGACAACGGTACCGAAGATGATGTTGGCCTCGGGATCGACGGCGTTGGCGACAACGTCGGCAGCATCGCTGATCTCTTGGATGCCCAGATCCTTGGAGCCGGCGATGGAGAGCAGGACGCGCGTAGCACCATCGATAGAGCTCTCGAGCAGCGGGCTGGAAATAGCCTGCTGGGCGGCGTCGACGGCACGGGTGTCCCCAGAAGAAGTACCGATACCCATCATGGCGGTGCCGGCCTGCTTCATGATGGTCTTAACATCAGCGAAGTCCAGGTTGATGATGCCCGGGACGGTGATGAGGTCGGTAATGCCCTGGGTGCCCTGGGAAAGGACGCCATCGGCAATCGCGAAGGCCTCGAGCATGGTGGTCTTCTTCTCGGCGATGTCGAGCAGCTTGTCGTTAGGGATAACGATCATGGTGTCGACGCAATCGGAAAGGGTCTTAATGCCCTCTTCGGCGCTCTTCTTACGCTTGCGGCCCTCGAAGGTGAAGGGCTTGGTCACGACGGCGACGGTCAGCGCACCGACCTCGTTCATCGCGATATCGGCAACGATGGGAGCGGCGCCGGTGCCGGTGCCACCGCCCTCACCGCAGGTGATGAACACCATGTCGGCGCCAGCGAGCGCCTCGGCGATGTCATCGCGGGACTCATCGGCAGCCTTGCGACCAACCTCGGGGTTGGCGCCAGCGCCCAGGCCGCGGGTAAGGTCGGTGCCGATGTGGACCTTGATATCGGCATCAGAGATCGCGAGCGCCTGAGCATCGGTGTTGATGGCAACAAACTCGACGCCACGAATGCCCTCTTCGATCATTCGATTGACCGCGTTGGTACCGCCGCCGCCGACGCCGACCACCTTAATGACGGCAAGGTAGTTGTTGATCTCTGTCTCGTGCATGTCGGTCCTCCGAACAAAGGTTATAGCCATAGCATGGGTTGACCCCTGCGCACATTAACCTTCAGGTTGAAAGTAAATGCAAAGGTAAACCGTATTATGTTTGCACATTATGAACGTATCAGTCAAATAATTGACCGTGAAAACCAAACAAACCAGATAAACGGCGTGGTATGGCCCCTCAACAAAGCCACGCACCGACGCTAAGCGGTCGGTGCGTTTCTAAACGTATAGTTGCCGGGAGACCGAACGTTGATGTAGGTTACGCCCTCTACCTGCGACAGAAGCTTGGTCACGACGCGTTCCTTCTTGGCGATATCATCAGAATCGCCCAGCGAGACCTCAACGCCATTATCAAGATTCGCCGAGATGGCCTCGACCGAAGGTATAGAAATATCCTTGATCTGCGCCAAGAATTCGCCGGAAAAACCACGCACGTAATCCAGGCCCGCTTTAACGGCCTTGGAAGAAACAGCCCGCCCCGAAACCGGCTCGACATCAGCCGAGACATCGGTAAGCAGCACGGCCCCGTAGTGCTTGGCCAGCGCCAACGCAGCATCGATACCGCTCAATGTGTTGGCGCCCTCACCCGAAGTGACGACATTTCCCTGGTCGTCCACCTCCACAGAGGTCGAAAGCGGTGCGATCCAGGTGTCATCGTCGCCGATGGCCCAGGCAAGATCGTCGGAACTTATATAAGCGATCGCGGTGACCTTGCGCTCCGTCGGCGTAATGACGAGCGTGTGGGGAAACTGCCGTTGAACGTCCACGCCCGAAACCCACGGGTTCTGCTTGAGATCTTCGGTAATCTGGTCGGGATTTACGTTGAAGAGCGATGTGTTCTCGGGCAGACTGATCAGCTGCATGGCATCGTGCTTGGTCACATGCTCGCTGCCCTCGATCTGAATATCGGTAGCGGCAAACAGGCCGGAATTGATAACGACGATGGCAACGACGGCAAGCACGGCCACAGCCGCCAAGATACCGCCCACGATTTTGCCCTTGCCCTTAACGGCAGAGGCGGCCTCGGACGTCTTACTCGCCATGGCGCCAAGCGACGACAGCGGATTGATACCCTTATTGGTCGCAGGTGCCTTAGTGGCGGGCACCGACGTCAACGAACGCGGCTTGGCAGCGCCCAACGTACGACCGGGATGCGTCGCTTTAGCCCCCAGCGAGGGCTTGGGCGTCACTATGGGGCGAGAGGGCTTGGCACCCATCGCCGACTTAGACGTCACCGAGGGGCGCGGAGCCGGGTGAACCGTCTTTTTTGCGGCAGGGCGTCCACCAAGTTGCGAGCCGACGACCGGACGTTTGGCGGACCGTATGGATCCAGCGGACTTGGAGGACACAGGGGGCTTGCGTTGAGGCTGGACGGGTGCGCCGGAACGCCCTCCGGCGCGGCGGAAGGTAGGTTTCGATGCTCTAGAAGCCGAGGAATTTGACTTCCGGTCTGAGCTCGATGCCATACGCCTCCCTCACCTTTCCGTGCACATGCCTGATAACCGCGGCCACGTCATCGGCCGAGGCGGTACCGTTATTAACGATAAAATTAGCGTGTACGGGCGAAACTTCCGCACCGCCAACCGAAAAACCCTTTAATCCACAATCCTCAATCAGCTTGCCAACGCTCGCGTCGGGTGGATTGCGAAAGACCGACCCGCAAGAAGCGCGACCCATGGGCTGCGTGCGTTTGCGCCTCGTCAGGTACCGCTCCATACGCTCGCGAATGTCGGCCTTAGGCGCAGGCTTGAGCTTAAGCACGCACTCGAGAATAATCTCGTTACGCGGCAGGCTGCACTCACGGTAGCCCCAGGCAATCTCGGACCCCGCATAATGCTTAATGCCGGATGCCGGGTCAAACGTGACCACATCCTCGACAAGCGAACCTATCCACTCGGTACGCGTACCGGCGTTCATAGATACGGCGCCGCCGACCGAGCCGGGGATGCCAACCGCAAACTCAAGGCCCGAAAGCCCGCGCGACAGGGCATCGTTGACCAAACGTGCGAACATAACGCCCGCGCCAACGGTCAGCGTGCAACCGTCCTCGGCAACAACGGTGCGCTGAAACTCACGCCCCAGCGAAATGACGGCGCCGCGATAGCCCGCATCGGCAACGAGCAGATTAGATCCCTTGCCGATGATGACCCACGGCACCTGCTCACGGTCGAGCACTGCCACGGCACGACGAAGGGCATGATAGCTATGGCACGTCACGAAGAGGTCGGCCTTGCCGCCGATACGATAACTCGTATGACGCGCAAGGCGTTCATCCTCGACTACATCCGTGTCGATCATGCCCGAAAGCGCCATGACGGCGTTAAACAGACCCATAGGGGCTAAGCGTCTTTCTTGGCAGTCAGATACTCGATGAACTCAGGGCCAACGGTCGTAACGTCGCCGGCGCCCATAGTAAGCAGCAGATCGCCCTCACCTACCATCTTCTCGAGCTCACGATTGAGCTCGAGACGGCTGGAGCAGTACACGACCTCCTTGCCAGGGTGCTTGGCGCGCACAGTGTCAGCGAGCATCTTGGAGGTTACGCCCGGAATCGGCATCTCGCCGGCAGAGAACACATCGATGAGCAGCAGCTTATCGGCATTGGCGAAGGCATCGGCAAAGTCATCGCACAGCGCCTGCAAACGCGAATAGCGGTGCGGCTGGAACACGACGTCAACATGCTTATAGCCCAGCGACGAGGCGGCGGCAAGCGTCGCCTTGATCTCGGTGGGGTGATGGCCGTAGTCATCGACCACGGTGATGCCGTCAATATCGCCCACATGGGTAAAGCGGCGGCGGACGCCCTCAAAGCTCGAAAGCGCCTCGGCTGCGGCATCGACGTCGAGACCCAGGACATGGGCAACGGTTAGCACTGCCGTGGCGTTGAGCATGTTGTGGCGACCGGGGTTGCTCTTGATCTCGACAGCATGCTCGGTCCCATCCTCAAAGCGAACGATAAAGTCGCTCTGAATGCCCTTGACATCCGGATGCACGCAGACGACGTCGTTGGTTTCGGCAAAGCCATAGGAAAGCACGTGGCGACCCGTCGACTTGGCGAGTTCGACCAGATGCGGGTCCTCACCGCAAACGATGACGGTACCGCCCTCTCCAACCAGGCCCATAAACTTGGCAAAGGTGGCCTCGATCTCCTCGATGCCCGAGTAGTGGTCGAGATGGTCGGCCTCGACGTTGGTCACGATGACCACGTTGGGGTTCAGGAACAGGAACGAGCTGTCGGACTCATCGGCCTCGGCGACAAAGTAGTCACCCGAGCCGTTCTTTCCGTTGGTATCGTAACCCTCGACGATACCGCCGATCAAGAAGCTGGGATCCAGACCCATGCGGTCGAGCATGGTGGCACACATCGAGGACGTCGTGGTCTTGCCGTGCGTACCGGCAACAGCGATGGTGGTGTAGCCGTGGCCCAGAGCCGAGAGCATCTTGGCGCGGGGCCACACAGGAATACCGAGCTCGCGAGCACGCACAAGCTCGGGGTTGGACTCGGGAATAGCGGTAGAGACCACGACCACGTCGGGCTTGACCTCATCGATCGTGGCGGCCTCGTGGCCCACATGAACCTTCACGCCCGCACGGGTAAGCTGACGAATGTAGCGCGAGGTCTTAAGGTCGGAACCGGTAACGGCATAGCCACGCTCGTGCAAAACGAGAGCGATGCCGCTCATGCCGGCGCCACCGATACCGATAAAGTGGGCGCTCTTGAACTCGGGCGCGGAGGTTGCAGTCTGGGAATCAGCCATGTGCTCGTGTACTCCTTGCGTAAACACTGCCTGTAACCCGTTAACTGTACCGCACCTACCGCATCCGCGCGAGCGCAAGCTCGATATCCCGTCTAACTAACGCAAACCCTCTACCGCATCGGCCAAAAGTGCGGCGGCGCGGTCCTGAGCCAACCCGC
The DNA here is from genome assembly GCF_052121815.1 of Collinsella sp. LCP19S3_B6. NCBI lineage: Bacteria > Bacillati > Actinomycetota > Coriobacteriia > Coriobacteriales > Coriobacteriaceae > Collinsella > Collinsella sp. LCP19S3_B6. The sequence goes on along the minus strand of NZ_JBQKDN010000002.1, from coordinate 119,087 downwards.
GCGCCGCCTGACGCATGGCATCGCGCGCTGCGGCGTCATCGACCAGATGCAGCAGCTCCTCGGCAAACGCCGGAGCATCGATATCGGCATCGGCACAAAGCACGCCGGCACCGGCATCGACCAGATAACGCGCATTGGTCGTCTGGTGGTCGGCCGTGGCATGCGGATACGGCACGAGCACCGAAGGCACGGCGAGGGCGGCAATCTCGGCCACGCTCGAGGCGCCGGAGCGCGAGAGTACCAGGTCAGCTGCAGCTAGCATGTCGCCCATGTCGTCAATGTAGGGCTGGACGCGATAGCGCTTCATCTCATCGGACGTCAGCGCCAAAGCACGCTCGGTGTCCTCAAAGCCGTCGGCTCCCGTCGAATGCAAAATGTAGAGATTCTCGCGGGTCAGCAGCTCACTCTTGAGCGAGGCTACGCGCTCGTTGAGATGCTGGGCACCGAGCGAACCGCCAAAGACGAGCAGAAGCGTCGCATCCTCGGGCACGCCAAGTGCCTCGCGGCCGCGGGCGCGATCGCCCTCAATGACCGAGCGGCGCACCGGATTACCGGTCATGAGCACATGCTCGGGGTCGCCCCCGCGCTCAAAGATAGAGCGCGCAGCCGGCACCGAGATGCACACGCGGGCGGCATGGGAGCTCATCATCTTATTGGCCAGGCCCGGAACAGAGTTCTGCTCGTGCAGCAGATACGGAACGCCCGCATCCTTGCACCAGCCCAGCAGCGGGACCTCGACGTAGGCACCAAAACCGATAGCCACATCGGGCTTGCCAACCTTTGAGAAATGGCTGGCGAGCGAGCGCTTGGCCTTATTGACGCGCCACAGCGAGCTCAGCGCGGTCCAAGGACGGGAGCGGTCGAAGCCCGTGACCGTGATAGGTACAAAATCGAACCCGGCCTCGGGAACCAAACGACCCTCGAGCTTGTGCGACTGGCCCACGAACACAACATGATGTCCGCGGTCGCGCAACTCCTCAGCCAAGGCAAGTGCAGGGTTGATATGTCCCGCCGTGCCGCCGGCTGCGATAGCAACGGTCATCTTATCGGTCATGAAAATCCCTTCGTACGCGCGGTCCCTGATCGTCGGTGCGCAGACGCGCCGACGGGTCCGAATTCAAATTGATTCGATTATATCCGCCGCCCGAGCTTCGGGGGTTCGGGCGTTGGGGACGCCCCTGCGGAGCCGTTCGCGGGCGCGGACGAGCCGCCGGCTCGGACGCAGAGCCATCCAAGACCGTAAAACCGTTGCGCGAAGGGCGATCGCCGCGCACATGGGGCACGCCGGCGGTGCTCTCGTCCATAACGGCAAAGCTCTCGCGGCGACGGTCGTACTCATCACGACGGGCGCTCTCGTGCGAGACGCGCAAGATCAGCCCCGCAAGCATAAGCGATACGATAATCGACGAACCGCCGTAGCTGATAAACGGCAGCGGCTTACCCGTCATGGGAAACACGTTGAGGATGCCCAGCGCATTGATCAAAAACTGTACCGCGAGAATGACTGCGGAACCCGATGCCATGAGCGCTCCGCGACGGTCCGCAGCCTGTTCGGCAATGCGAAACGCTGAGTAAATCAGCATCGCAAAGACCAGGAAGAGCAGCGCGGTCCCGACAAAACCGACCTCCTCGCCGATAATGGCCAGAATATAGTCGTTGTGTGCCTCGGGCAGATACGAATACTTCATGGTGGAGTTACCGATGCCACGGCCGAACAAGCCGCCCGAAGCAAACGCCATGATGGCAAGCGTTGCCTGATAGCCATCGCCATACTCGTCGGCCCAAGGGTTCAGGGCAACCTGAACACGCACCATGCGGTACGGCTCTGCAACAAGCGCAAACACACTCATGACAATGACGAGAATGATCACGCCGATGATAAACTTGGGGTCTAGGCCCGCAAATAACGCCATACACATGAGGGTCAGCGAGATGATCAAGACGGTGCCATAATCGGGCTGGATAAAGATCAAAAAGAGCGAAATGCCCAAGTAGACGACCATCTTGCGAAGGAACTCGTTGATGTTGCCACCGGGCGAAAAGAAACGGTCGAGTATGATGGCCGAATACGCGATGGCAAACGGCTTTAAAAACTCAGACGGCTGGAACTGAATACCGGCGATGTTGAGCCAGCGCGTGGCGCCACGGCTGCCACTGCCGACAAGAAATACCGCAAACAGCAAGAGAATCATGCCGATAAGGAAGATCCTAAGTACATCTTCCCCAAACCAGCTGTCCGGCAAGACGCGAACGATCGCAACCATGGCAAGCACGCCAACCCCGGCAAAGGTAGCCTGTCGAACCAGGAAAAACGTCGCCGAGCCGTTCTCGTGCAATGCCTCGACCGATGACGCCGAGTACACCATCAGCAGACCAAAGCACACTAAAGTAAACAGGCACGCCATGAATATCAAACGAGGGCGCATGATGCGGGCTGGGACGCCGGCAATATAGCGTTCGCTGAGCGTCTGCCCGCCGCGACCGGAACGCGGCGTACTGCGCTGCGAGGAAGCACGGTCCGAGTCGGGCCTCCTCATACCTTGTCGGGGGCTCTCCTCTCTCACCGGCGGCCCCTATTCCATTTGCGATTTCGCTGCGGCGGCAAGCTGGGCCACGTAGTCCTTAAACACGCGGCCGCGCTCCTCGTAGCCCGAGAACTCATCGAACGAAGAACAGGCGGGAGAAAGCAGGATCACGTCGCCTCGGCTCGACAGCGAACGGGCAACGTCGACGGCGTCGCGCAGGTCGTCAGCCTGAGCGATATCAACGTCACCATCGACATCGGCCTCGTCCATAGCGGCGGTAAAGCGCTCGCGCGCATCGCCAAAGCAGACGACCGATCGCACGTTGTCCATGACAACGCGGGCGAAGGACTCGAGTGGCGTGCCCTTATCGTGACCACCGAGCAGCAAGATCACGTCGTCGTCGGGAAACGCCGTCAGGGCCTTTTCGACCGCATCGGTGTTCGTTGCCTTGGAATCGTTGACGTAGCGCACGCCATCGATCTCGCCACAGGGCTCAACGCGGTGCTCCAGCGGCTGGAATGAGGCCAGGCCGCGACACACACCGTCGACATCGGCACCGACGGCCAGGGCAGCCGTGGCAGCGCACAGGGCATTGATGACATTGTGATGTCCGGAGATTTTGAGCTCGGACGTGGCGATGAGCGGGGTCTCGACGCCCTTCAGGCGAATGACCATCTTGCCATCGCGCACAAATGCGGCGTCCTCGCCCGCAGGCTCGTCAAAGGCGACCTTGCAGATGCGACGACCCGGCGTGTAGACATACTCATCGAATTCATGGATACCGGCATCCTCGACGTCGATAACCACAAGGTCATCATCGACCATATTCTCGAAGAGCTTAATCTTGGCGAGCGCATAGTTCTTATGGCTCTTGTGCCAGCCCAAATGGTCGGGGGTAATGTTGAGCAGCACCGCCACACGGGGGTGGAGCTCGGTCGTCGTTGCGATCTGATAGCTCGAAAGCTCAGCTACAAACCACTCGTTATGCGCGCGGTCGTCGATTTCGTTCACCGGAGGCTCACCGATATTACCGACAGCAACGCTCGCCTCGCCCGCTGCCATAAGCAGGTAGTCGGTCAGCGACGTGGTGGTTGTCTTGCCGTTGGTGCCCGTAATGGCGATCCAATTTTTGGGAGACAGGCGGTAGGCAAACTCGGGCTCACCCATGATCTGGGCAGCGTGATCGCGGCCAGCCTTAAAGAATGCCGAGAACTCCGAGATGCCCGGACACGTCACGCATACATCAAACGCGCCCTCGACCTGCTCGGTTCCGTAGACAAACGATACCCCGCGCGCCTCGAGCGAGCGCGTGGCATCATTGGGCTCGGACGTGCCGCCACCGTACACGGTAACGGTACTCACGCGCTCGGGGTGCGCAAGCGCCCAGCGAGCGACATCAAGACCGGACTTACCCTGGCCCAAGACGAGCAGGCTAAAGGAATCTGCAAGAGGCATGAAAAACCACTATCCCAACTGGAAAAACAGGGCAAGGCCCAGAGCGCCAAAAGCGGCAGCGACAATCCAAAAACGGATGACGACCTTAGTCTCGGCCCATCCCTTCTTCTCGAAATGATGATGAATGGGCGCCATAAGGAAGACGCGCTTATGCGTAAAGTGGAAGTAGACGACCTGAATCATGACCGACAGGGTCTCGACGATAAACAGGCCGCCGATGATGAGCGAGACGACCTCGGTGTTGGTCATAATGGACGTGCAGGCAAAGGCCGCACCCAAGGCAAGAGAGCCGGTATCACCCATAAAGATGCTCGCCGGATAGCAGTTAAACCAAAGGAAGCCCAGGCAAGCACCAGCGCATGCGGTACAGAAGATAGACAGGTTTACGTCACCGTGCAAAAACGCCATGGCAGCCATGGCAAGCATGGCAATCATGGAGGTGCCACCGGCAAGGCCGTCCAGGCCATCGGTCAGGTTCACGGCATTAGAAAGACCGGCGATCATCAGCCAGCAAAAGACGATATAGAGCCACGGAAAGGTAAGGCCACCAATGGTGGTCGAGAAGATACCGAGGTCAATCGTCAGACCGCCGGGAAAACGAATCTCGGGGGCAACGCCGCACCAGCTGACGGCAAGCACGGTAAACGTGACGCAGATGATGGTGAGACCGATCATCTTGGCGTGGGGCGTCAGGCCGAGCGAACGACCGTGCGTGACAGAGGTCAAATCGTCGATAAGGCCCAGAACGCCGGTTGCAAGCGTGGCAAGCAGCACGAGCACAAGCTCGGTGGTGAGCTTGCCCATCAAAAGGCACGTCAGCGAAACGGCTACGAGAATGACAACGCCGCCCATGGTGGGCGTGCCCTGCTTAATCAGGTGGCGTTTGGGTCCATCGGCGCGGACCTGCTGGCCGATACCCTCGACCTTAAGAAGCTTGATCCACCACGGCATGAGCAGCAGCGCAATGGCGGCGGCGATGCCAAGTCCCAAAAAGGCCTGGTATGTAGGATACGCGGGGTTCCCGAACATGGGCTAGCACACACCTTCCACAAAGCGGTCGAGCTCGACAAAGCGAGAGCCCTTGACCAGCACAACATCATGTTTCTCAAGTGCGCCGGCCATACGGTCGAGCACCTGCTGATAATCGGAGAACACCTGGATGCGGTCCTCGTCCATGCCCATCATGCGCGCGGCTTCGGCCATACGAGCAGCCAGCTCACCGCCCACGCACGCCAGTATATCGAGCTTCTTAGCCGCGGCATAGGCGCCAACCAGCTCATGCATGCGGGGGGCCTCGTCGCCCATTTCGCCCATCTCGCCCAGAATCGCCATTCGAGAGCCAGAACACGAAAGCGAGCACAGCAGGTCAAGGCCAGCAGCCATGGATTCGGCGCTGGCGTTATACGAGTCGTCGATAATGCGGGCACCGCTCTTGGCGTGTTTGATCTCCTGACGATGACCGGTAATCGCGATACCCCTAAAGGCAGCATCGATCTGCTCGGGGGTCACACCCAAACGATAGGCAACTGCGGCGGCCTTAACGGCATTGGGAACGGACTGGACGCCGGGAATGGCGAGCATGGTGTCAACGGACTCACCCATACCAAAGTCAAGCGTAAAGACCGGGCGGCCCTCATCATCAATGTGAATGCCGCGGGCGCAAACCTCATCAACATCCGAAACACCCGCCAGCATCACGTCGATACCCGCGGGCTCGGCAAACGTCTCACGAATGAACGGGGTGAAGTCGTCTTCGCCGCCCAAAACCAGCAACGGGAGAAGGTCGTCGGTGGCACACATGCCCCCAACAATCTCGGACTTAGCGCGGGCGATATTCTCGCGACTTCCCAGGATTCCAATATGGGAGGTGCCGATCTTGGTCACGATGGCAAGGTTGGGATTGGCGGACCGAGAAAGGCGCTCGATCTCGTGAAAATGGTTCATACCCATCTCGAGAACCAGCACCTCGGTGTCGGCAGGAGCGGCCAAAACCGTGAGCGGCATACCGATCAGATTGTTGAAATTACCCTTGGTGGCCCAAACGCGATAGCGCTTGGCAAGCACTGCCGCAAGGACATCCTTGGTCGTCGTCTTACCGATAGAGCCGGTAATGCCAACCACGAGGCAGCCAAGCTGCGTGCGATAGGCATGTGCCAGGCGCAGCAAAAATTCCTCGGGATCATCGGTGTGTAGGATGGCGCAGCCCTTACGCTGAGCCAGCGATACGAGCTCGGCATTGGGCTCGCGCGTCATCACAACAGCGCCGGCGCCCGATTCGATGGCGCGGGAAGCAAAATCGTTGCCGTCGACTTTTTCACCCGGAAAGGCAACAAAAATCGTGCCTTCCTCAACCTGGCGCGAGTCGATAACGCACCCACGGCATACCCGATCGGCTTCTCTCGTCACGGTCCGGGCCCCTGTTGCGGCCGCGAGGTTGTTGACGGCGATCTCTATCATTGCAGCTCCCCTGTAAACCTAATAATGCTATCGGCGTATTGTATCCCAGCGCCGCGCATGCGTGGTGCAGGGCATGTGAACACCCTCCAGATTAATCGACAGCCCTTTTCAGGATTGTAACCCCCTACTTGGTGCGTGGGATACCCAACACATCGAGCGCGTTAGCCATAATGACCTGGAACGGCACGGCGGCAGCATCCGAACCGCTCGGCGTTCCGTCGAGCGTGATATAGCACAAAACCTTGGGTGCTTGCGCCGGGGCAAACCCCATAAAGGACGACATATAGCTCGCTTTGAGGTAGCCGCCTTTTTCATCGGCGCGCTCGGCCGTACCGGTCTTACCCGCCACGTCGTAACCGTCGACGGCGCCCCCGACACCCGTGCCCTCGGAAACGACCGTCTGCATGCACGATATCACCTGGGCGGCGGCGTCCTCAGAAATCGCCTGCTCGCCCTCGCCCCAGTCCTTCTCCTCGCCTTTGCTGGATTTATAAAAGTGCGGCGTCATCATCACGCCGTCGTTGGCAATGCCACCCACGGCGCGCGCAATCTCGATCGGCGAGACAGACAGCGCTTGGCCAAAACTCATCGAGCCCAACGTGGCACCGTCATACTGGTCACGCTCCTTGACAATGCCAAGGCTCTCGCCGGGAAAATCGATGCCCGAACTGTGTCCAACGCCCCATTTGTCCACATACGCGGCAAAATCGTCCGCGCCGATCTTATGCCCGACCAATACAAAGCCAACATTGGATGAGCGGCGCATCATCTCGCGCACATCCATGGTCATGGCGTAGTCACGCTTATCGGCATCGGTGACGGTATCGTCGCCGACCTTAATGCTCGCCGGCACCTCAAACGACGTACTCGAGCGCACGACGCCCAAGTCGAAACCCGCACCCACAACGAGCGTCTTAAAGACCGAACCGGGTTCATACGCATCGGTGACCAAGCGCAAGTTCATATCCTCGGTCTTGGCGTTCTCCAAATTGGTCGGGTCGTAGGTCGGATACGAACAGGCGGCCAGAATCTCGCCGGTAGTAGGGTCTGTCACCAAAGCCGAACCGTTCTTGGCTTTGGTCTTCTCGACCGCCTCCGCCAGAGCGTCCTCTGCTGCACGCTGGATATTGACATCCAGCGTCGTCACGATGTCAACGCCATCGATGGCGGCAACCTTTTTATAGGCGCCACCCGCAATATAGCTATCGTCCCTCGCACGCTCTCGTACCAGCGTGCCGTTTGTTCCGGTCAGCAATTTGTCATATTGCTTTTCAAGGCCCGTTAGGCCCACGTTGTCAACGTTCACCACGCCTAGAACCTGCGAAGCCAGATTGCCGTATGGATACACCCGCTTCATCGCCTGCTCAAAGAGCACGCCGGGCAGATTTTTCTTCTTCAATGCCGCGGCATCGTCCTCGTCCACCTGGCGCTTGATATACACCCAGGTGCCGTCGGACTGAACCAGCTTGCGGCAAGTCTTCTTATCGATTCCAGTCGCCTTAACCAAGGCCGATACCGTTTTGTCGACATCCTCGATCAGCTGTGGATTCACGGCGACATTGCTGCACTCGACCGACGACGTCAGCACGTTGCCGTTTCGGTCGTAGATCGTGCCGCGTTTGGCGTAAAGCGTCTCCGCAAGCAGGCGTCGAGCATCGGCGCGCCCGCGCAACTCATCGGCATTTACAATCTGGTAGTCGGCAAGGCGGATGGCGCCCGCAGCCAGGCCCAAACCGATACAACCCATGACGACATTACGGCGAGGCAATGGCGTCCCCGTAAGCCATTCGGTCGAAGATCGTCTATTCGATCTGCTATTGCGTACTTGAGGGTCATCCGAGCCGCGAAGGCGCGACGTTGGGTCGTTGCCACGATTCGACCCCAAGTTGTAAGATGACCGACCCGATCCTTGATAACCAGAACGTCCCCGCGAAGAGGGACGTCCCTGCCCGCGACTCCCATCTGGACCGCGGCGATAATCATTTGTCATACTCAGCTACCGTCTTATTACTGGACAGCCGCAGCCGAGCTAGCGCCCGCGGCTGCATCCTGCGAAAAATCAAGTGTAACGCTCTCACTGGGCTCCACCATGCCATAAGCGCCCGCAAGATCGCGAATGCGCGTATCGGCACCATAAACAGAGTGCATGACCTCAAGGTCAGAGCTCTCATCGGTCGCCTTCTCGAGCGTGTTGGTAAGCTCGGCGTTGCTGTTGAGCACCTGGGCCGTAACGCTTGCAAGCGCTACGCGGGCGACGCCAATCGTCATGAAGATAGCCGCAATGATGCAAAACGTTTTAAGAACGCTCATGAAAACCGGGCTTACCGCCTGGTTTGCCTGACGGCCCGCGCCCGTGTAGACATCAAAGCGCGGTGTGCGCTGCTCACGGGGAGCAGCGGGCGCCTGCGGTGCCTCGCGGTAGGCGGGCATGGCGTTCATATCATAGGCGAGTGCTGCGTTTGAGGTGTTGTAGCCCATGATATGCCGCCTCCCATCCCGAGTACGTTGGTAGTGTGTTTAAGCTTCGTTTATGGTGCGAGCGGGAGGTCCAATATCGCGCGCGTAACGCTACAAGCGCTCCGCCACGCGGATTTTGGCTGATCTCGCCCGAGGGTTGCGCGCAACCTCATCGGGTTGGGCAACCAAGGGTTTGCGGGTGATGACCTTGAGTATCGGCACGTTGCCGCACACGCACACCGGAATCTCCGGCGGACACGTGCACCCCTGGCTCATCTCCTTAAAGTGATTCTTTACGATACGGTCCTCGAGCGAGTGATACGAGATGACGCAGATGCGTCCGCCCGGGTTGAGCCACCTGGTGGCGGCGTCAAGTCCTCTCTCGAGCACATCGAGTTCATGATTGACCTCGATGCGAATGGCCTGGAAACTTTTCTTGGCCGGGTGTCCGCCATGCCGACGAGCGGCAGCCGGAATGCCAGCCTTGATGATCTCGACAAACTGACCGGTGGTTTCAATCGGTTCGGACTCGCGTCGACGCACGATCTCGCGTGCGATCTGCGAGGCGAACTTCTCTTCGCCATAGACGCGTAGAATCCGGGCGAGGTCGTGTTCGTTATAGGTGTTGATGACCTCAGCTGCGTTTAGGGTGTTGTTACCCGGATCCATCCGCATGTCCAATGGGGCATCTTCGTTATACGAAAAGCCCCTGCCAGGGATATCGAGTTGCGGTGACGAAACGCCCAAATCGAACAGGAAGCCATCGACCCCGGGCACCTCGGCCGAGCAAAGCAGCTCGTCCAAGTCGCCAAAGTTGCCCTTCAGCAGCTGATGCGGGACGCCGGGGACCTCGCGGTCCAGACGGGCACCAGCGGCCTCGAGGGCCATGTCGTCCTGATCGACGCCAAGCAAAAGACCCGTCTCCCCCACCTGCGCGGCCATCTTTACCGAATGACCGGCACCGCCAAGGGTGCAATCGCAGACGACAGATCCGCTCTTTAGCTGCAGCGACTCAAGCACTTCGCCGAGCATGACAGGTTCATGCCGATATTCTTGTGTCAAGATCCCACGCTCCATCCGTTACTCATGCCTTGCCCTTACGAGAAGAAGAGGTCCAGCAGAGCCTCATCGTCATCGTCCTCATCGGCCGTAGCACGGTCCCAAACCTCGAGGTGGTCGTAGTTGCCCACAACCGTGACCTCGCGGTCGAGGTTCGCCTGCTTGCGGAGAGACTCAGAAAGACCGATACGACCGGCGCTGTCCACATCCATCGAGGTGGTGCGCTTGTTGATCGCCCTCATGAGTTTCTGGTCGTTGATGTCACGCGGGTTAAAACCCTCGTGGCCCTCACGACCCGCGAAGAGTCCTTCGACCCACTTATCGAAGGCCTCGGCAGAGAACACGTACAGAGCATCGACATCCAGGGCTTTGAACACGCGAACATGCTCTCCAAGCTCCTCGCGAAGGGGTGCAGGCAGGGACAGACGACCTTTTGCATCGAGATTGCGCTCGTATGCACCCGTCATTCCCATGTGCGCCCTCCCCTCGGTTACTCAGATGGCACGTACGCGGGGAACCACCCCGCCTGTCGACGTCATTAATAATATGGGGAACTGCCCCATTTTTCAACATCTTTCCCCACACCTTCCCCCACAACACCCCACCACTCCACCCTCTATATGCTGTAAAACACCCTCGTTCATATGTTCGAAAACACAATATGTTGTGTTTACAGCAAAGCCGAGATGCCATCTGTAGCAGCCCGGCTTTCAACCTCAACCTTCAAGTTGACCTTGAGGCGAATTTTGTGTCCCTTTACGCGCCGTTCACATCGCCCCCCAAACTTCCCCACCAACGTCACGCGCGACCCACCGGCGCATCGGCGCAAGACAAAAGATGGGGCGGACCCCAGATTGCCGATACGCGCACAAAACCGCGTCACGACAACCTGGGGTCCGTCCCCCATTAGTTGTAAATATGCAGGTCAAAGAGTCGCTAGCGATGCGCCAACGGATGAGCCGCCAGGTAGACCTCGGTCAGCTGCGTGCGGTCGACATGCGTGTAGACCTGTGTGGTCGAAATGTCGGCATGTCCCAAAATCTCCTGTAGCACGCGCAGGTCGGCACCGCCCGCAAGCATATGGGTCGCAAAGGAGTGACGCAAGGTATGAGGATGAAGCCCCACCAGTCCCACCTGACGCCCGTATCGCTCGCATATGGCGTGAACACTCTGACGCGACAGGCGACCACCGTTCTTATTTAAAAAGACTGCCGGCGTCTTTGACCCGCGGGCATGAGCGGCCAGGCGCCGACGCCCATCAGCAATATAATGAGCCATAGCCCGTGCGGCACTTCCCACGAGTGGGGCAAGCCGCTCCTTCGAGCCCTTGCCGCGCACCAGCACAAAGCCGTCGTCAAAATGGACGTCGCCCACATCGAGCCCCACCAACTCGCTCACGCGCAGGCCACATCCATAGAGCACTTCCAAAATGGCATGGTCCCGCAAACCCATCTCCCCTTCCGGGAAATCTTGGTCGAGGAGCGCCGAGACATCCCCTACCGAGAGACACTCCGGAAGGCGCTCCGCCTTTTTGGGCAGGCGCAGTGCAGCCGTCGGGTTTTGGGCGACGATTCCATCGCGAACCAAAAAGGCATGCAAACCTTTCACGGCCGCAACTGCACGCTCCACCGAGGCATCGGAGTAGCCCCCGTCGCGCCGATCACCGACAAAACCCTCTAATATCTGACGGTTCACGCCTTCAAAGGACTCAACACCGGCCCGCTCCAGGTAGGAACAGTAAGTCGTCAAGTCACGACGATATGCCGCGATCGTATTGCGCGCCAAGCCTCGCTCGACCGCAAGGTAATCAAGATACTCCCCCGTCACCGTATCGAGCAACGAGGGAGTATCTTCGGTATGTCTTTCGTTCGCTGACACCCTTAGTCCGTCGCGAGGTTCATGGGCGTCACCTGCAGGCGATCGACACCCTCGTGCTGGCCAATCGAGGCGCGCACGAACTCGCGGAACAGAGGCTGCGGCTTGGTCGGACGGCTCTTAAACTCGGGGTGGGCCTGGGTGGCCACATACCACGGATGCACGTCACGCGGCAGCTCGACCATCTCGACCAGACGCTCGTCAGGCGAAAGACCCGAGATAACCAAACCCGCGTCCTCGAGCTGGTCGCGGAAGGCATTGTTGAACTCAAAGCGATGACGGTGGCGCTCATAGACAAGCTCCTCGCCATAGGCCTCGCGCGCAAGGGTATCGGCAGCGAGCTTGCACGGATAGGCGCCCAGGCGCATGGTGCCGCCCTTCTCGGTCACGTCCTCCTGCGAGCTCATCAGGTCAATTACGCTAAACGGACCGTCCGGATCGAACTCGGAGGAGCTAGCGCCGGCAAGGCCGACCACGTTGCGGGCAAACTCGCACACGGCGACCTGCATGCCCAGACAAATGCCCAGATACGGGATCTTATGCTCGCGAGCAAACTCGGCAGCAAGAATCTTGCCCTCCAGGGCACGCTTGCCAAAGCCGCCGGGCACCAAAATGCCCGATGCGTCGCCCAGCACCTCGGAGACGTTCTGCTCGTCGAGGCTCTCGCCGTCGACCAGCTGCACGTCCACATGACGATCATAGAAAACGCCTGCATGATGCAGGGCCTCGATAACCGACAGGTAGGCATCGGGGAGCTGGGTGTACTTGCCCACAACGGCGATCTTGACCTTGTCGGTATGGTGGTTGGCATGATTCTGTTTGCGCAGGAACTCGTTCCACTCGCTCATGTCGCGCTCGCGCGGGTCCAAGCCCAGGCGCTCGCAAATGCGCAGGTCAAAGTCCTGCTCGGCGAGCAGCTGCGGCACGTCGTAAATACTCGCGCAATCTTCGTTGGTAAAGACGCAGTCGGTATCGACGTCGCAGAAGCTTGCGATCTTGCCACGGATGGCATCGTCGATATGGTGATCAGAACGCAGCACAATGATGTCGGGCTGAATGCCAAAGCTGCGAAGCTCCTTGACCGAATGCTGCGTGGGCTTGGTCTTGACCTCATGCGCGGCGGCGATATAGGGAACGAGCGACACGTGGATGTAGCAGACGTTCTCGGGGCCGGCCTCTTTACGGTACTGGCGGATGGCCTCCACGAACGGCTGCGACTCGATATCGCCAATCGTGCCGCCCAGCTCGGTGATGACCACGTCGGAACCGGTCTGCTCCTCGATGCGGCGGAACTTATCCTTAATGGCGTTGGTGACGTGCGGAATCACCTGAACGGTGCCGCCTAAAAAGTCACCGCGACGCTCGCGGGCAATCAGGCTCTTGTAGATAGCGCCGGTCGTAAAGTTGGAATCACGGGTCAGATTCTCGTCAATAAAGCGCTCATAATGGCCCAGGTCCAGGTCGGACTCGTAGCCATCCTCGGTCACGAAGACCTCACCATGCTGAAACGGGCTCATGGTGCCGGGGTCGACGTTCAGATACGGGTCGGCCTTCTGCATCGTCACCTTGTAGCCGCGCGATTTGAGCAGACGGCCCAACGAGGCCGCAGTGATGCCCTTACCCAAGGACGAAACTACGCCGCCGGTTACAAACACATGCTTGGTCATATTGAATTACCTGCGCTTCCCGTAGAAGTTTTCCATTCACATCTTACGGGTCTTCATTGTAATACTCGAAAAGCAAGCCGCTCGCTATTTTTCACCCGCATGCCCGCATTTCTCCATCTCGAAACAAAACACCGCCCAAGTAGCTTTGGGCGGTGCAGGCTCGTCGAAACTGCCGTGTTGTTACCGATCGGCAGTCTCATCCTTCAACATATCTTGAACAAGCATGCCGGCACGAACACCCTTAAGGTACCACTCGCCTCGCCCGGTCAGGCATATGCCATTTGCAAGCTGGCCGCCATCATCGTTATAACGAGAAACGACCTCGATAAGGCCTTCAGAATCCAAACGGTCGATTGCAGCGCGGGCACGATACGGCGAAACCCCTACGCACTCGGAGAGTGTCTTGCGCGAGAAACCGTACGGCACACCGTTTCCCTTAGATTGCCGAGCGATCTCCATCAGCACCAGCACCTCGACACGCTTCATATCGTTGACACTCGCACGACCCTTGCCCGCCATGGCAGCCTCCTCAAACCGAGCACGAGCATCAAAAGCACCGCGCATGACCGGCGCATCCCTCGATGGCCGGCAACATCCATCATGGGTAGCCCCGCAAAGGATGTATCCACTGAGGTAATTGTATACCGCGCAAATCGCTTTTGGGCAGGTAAACGGCCTAAATTTCGGCAAATTAAGCCCTAAAAACCCCTAAGCGCCGCATCGGGTGCGCACTCCGATGCGGCGTCTCATCTCAATCTTAGCGATGGAAGAAACCGCGGCGCTCAAACTTGGGCTCACAGCACACGTTAATGCCCAGCTTGCGCAGCACCGTCTCGTCCGTAGGCGAGATAATCACGCTAAAGAAGGCGTCGCAGCCGCGCAGCTGCTCAAGACCCGAAAGAACACGAGTAGCCGTCTCGCTCGTGGCCGAGGTGATAGAGAGCGCCATGAGCGTCTCGTCGGTGTGGAGACGCGGGTTTTTGCTGCCAAGGAAATGCGTCTTGAGCTTGCTGATAGGCTCAATCGCCTCATCGCTGATGACCTCGAGCTCAAGATCGACGCCCGAAACATGCTTAAGCGCGTTCATGATGAGCGAGCTCGCGGCACCCAGACGCGTTGAGGTCTTTCCGGTCACCACCGAACCGTCCGGCATCACCATGGCACCCACGGGACCGCCCGTCAGTTGCTCCCTGGTGAGAGCAGCCGAGCGTGCCGGCGAATAGTTCTTGTCGATGCCGGCTTTTTTCATAATGAGTTTGAGACGGTCGACCTGCTCATCGCCCACGCCAGTACGGCGCACGCTTTCAACCGCGGCAAAATAGCGGCGCACGATCTCCATCTTGGAGGCATCTCGGCATGCATCATCATCGGTAATGGCAAAACCGACCATATTGACGCCCATGTCCGTGGGGCTCTGATAGGGGCTCTCGCCCAAGATCTTTTCCATGAGGGCGCGAACAACCGGGAACGCCTCAACGTCTCGGTTGTAGTTGACCGTGGTCTTGTTATATGCCTCAAGGTGGAACGAGTCGATGATGTTGGCGTCATCGAGATCTGCCGTGGCAGCCTCATAGGCAATGTTCACCGGATGCGTGAGGGGGAGATTCCAGACCGGGAAGGTCTCAAACTTGGCATAGCCGGCAGCGGTGCCATGCTTGTGCTCGTGATACAGCTGCGACAGGCAGGTGGCGAGCTTACCCGAGCCAGGGCCGGGCGCCGTCACCACAACGAGCGGACGCGTGGTCTCGACAAACTCGTTCTTGCCGTAGCCTTCATCAGAAACGATCAGGTCGACATCGTGCGGATAGCCCTCGATGGGATAGTGCAGCTTGGCGGGAATGCCGAGCGCGTTTAGACGATTGCGGAAGACGTCGGCAGCGGGCTGACCGGCATACTGCGTGATAACCACAGCGGCAACGGCAAATCCGTTCCCGCGGAACAGATCGACCAGACGCAGGACGTCCTCGTCATAGGTAATGCCCAAGTCGCCACGGGCTTTGTTCTTCTCGATATGGTTCGCATTGATTGCGATGATGACCTCGACGTCGTCGGCAATGCTCTTGAGCATGCGGAACTTGCTGTCCGGTTCAAAACCCGGCAGCACGCGGCTCGCATGATAGTCATCGAACAGCTTGCCGCCAAACTCCAAATACAGCTTGCCGCCAAACTGCGAGATGCGCTCCTTAATGTGAGCAGCCTGCAGCTCGATATACTTCGCGTTGTCGAAACCCTGGCGCATGTATGGCTCCCGTCCCGTTTCCATTTAATGTCCTAGGCGATTATAGCGGAGCAGACCCTCCCCCACCGACGAGGCCGGGGCAGCTAATTTGGGACGGGGCTTTTTTGACTACCCTTTATGTGGGGGTAGTCAAAAAAGCCCCGTCCCAAATTAGCTGCCCCAAACGCACTTCCCCTGCACCAACAATGGCAACATCGCAGGTTGAGCATAAGTCAGCGAGCGCCGTCCAGAACGTACAAGTTGGCATGAAAAAGGCAAGGCATAGACCTTTTGGTCATGCCTTGCCTTTTGAATGACAAATTGTCGTTCTGGGCGGCGCGCAGCGTCAACTGGTTGCGCGGTTCGTAGAACCGCGCAACATAAGAGCGCCCCCTCCCGCGCACGGAACGGGAGGGGGCTAAAGGTAGGAGTCTACCGGTGGGTTGACCCCACCGGACAGACGATGACCAAGTGATCCTCTACAGGATCGTCAAGGTTTCCGTGGGGCACCCGTTGGGTACTTAGATCAACACGCAGGCGACGGTCAGGATGATGGCGCAGACGACGGAGAGAACGACGATGAGCTTAAGGGCAAACTTGAGCCAGGTCGTCCACTCGATCTTGGCCAGGGCGAGACCGCCCATGATGGCACCGGAGGTCGGGGTGAACAGGTTCACGACACCGATGGCGGCGGAGAAGATCATGACCATGACCTCGGGCGAGAAGCCGAGCTTAACAGCCAGCGGTCCCATGATGGGCATGGAGACGGTAGCCATACCAGAGGTCGACGGGATCAGGAAGGACAGGCCGAAGTAGACCAGGAAGCTCATGGGAGCGAAGATCACGCCGGACAGACCAGCCAGGGCACTGGCGGCAGCGTCGAGGACGTAGACGTCGAGACCGGTGTTGGCCATGAGGACGGAGATGCCACGGGCGAGGGCGATGACGAGAACAACGGACATCATGTCGGCAGCGCCGGTGATGAAAGTGTTAACGATCTGCTTCTCGGACAGGCCACCGATGATACCGATCAGGATAGCCATGAGGAAGAACCAGGTGGAAGCCTCGTCGAAGTACCACTGGCCAATGGGCAGGCCGGTGATCAGGGCAGACCAGCCCTGGACGACGGTGTTACCGTCGGCATCGTAGACAGCGCCAGCGTCAAAGAAGTTGGCAACGCCCTCGTTGAGGTCGGCCAGCGGAATGAAGCCGACGATCATGACGACGAAGGTGAAGGCAAAGGCGATCAGAACACCCTTCTGACGACCGGTGAGCTTGACCTCCTTGTTAACCTCGGAAGCAGCCTTGCCGTGAGCCTCTTCGGCGTCCTTGAGCTCCTGCATCGACAGGATGGTGGAACCCTTGTCAGCCTTGACCTTCTTGGCATAGCCCATGACGAAGAAGATGGAAATGGCCGTGGTAACAATCCACAGGACGGCACCGAGGCCGATGATGATGGACTGGTTGACCTCAATGCCAACGCCGGTCAGAGCGTCGACGGCAGCGCCGACGGCGAACGGGTTAACCGTGGAGCCCAGGCAGCCGCAGCCAGCGCCGAGCAGGACGGTAGCGGCGCCGACCATGGGGTCGAAGCCGGCAGCCATCATGGTAGCGGCGAGCAGGGCGTAGAAGGGAACGGTCTCCTCGCACATACCATAGGTGGTACCACCGAGGGAGAAGATGAGCATAAGGACAGGAACGAGCATGATCTCGTTGCCCTTAAGCTTCTGCACCAGAACGGCGATGCCGTTGTCCAGAGCGCCAGTCTCGGTCATCATACCGAGGAAGCCGCCCAGGATCATAACGAAGAGGCAGACGGGCAGAGCGTCAGCGAAGCCCAGGATCGGGGCGGTGCAGAAATCGCTCAGACGGGCTGCAGTAACAGCGCCGCCGGACGTGCCGGAGACGATAACGGTAATCACTGCAACAATTGCCAGCAGAGCTAGAAGAATGGTGAACGATGAAGGCATACCGCGCTTTTTCTTAGCGGTCTCAGTCATAGTTCTCATCCCCCCTTCATAAATCATTTAACTTTCTCGCGCGAAGCGGATCTTCCGTGCCGTGCCCACCGCCCGACGCAAGATATTTACCAGACAAACCGCTCGGGGTGTGCAGCAATACACCCCGAGCGAAATGCTTAAAGGCTCTTACTTGAGCGTTGCGTACATGACAGCCTTGATGGTGTGCATGCGGTTCTCGGCCTCGTCGAAAACCTTGGAAGCGGGGCTCTCGAAGACCTCGTCGGTGACCTCCTGCTCGGTAATGCCGAACTGCTCGCACTTCTCGGCGCCAATCGTGGTGTTGGTGTCGTGGAAGCTGGGCAGGCAGTGCAGGAAGATGGCACCCGGGTTGGCCATAGCCATGACCTCGGAGGTGACACGATACGGGGTGAGCTGAGCGATGCGCTCGGCCCAAACCTCGTCAGGCTCGCCCATGGAGACCCACACGTCGGTGTAGATAACGTCGGCACCGGTGACGCCGTCCTTGACGTCGGTGGTCAGCTTGATGGTGCAGTCGTTAGCCTCGGCGATAGGCTTGCAGGCCTCGATGACGTCGTCAGCGGGCATGCACTCCTCGGGGCCACAGGCCACGAAATTCATGCCGAGCTTGGAGCAGACAACCATGAGGGAGCGAGCAACGTTGTTCTTGCAGTCGCCCATGAAGACGAGGGTCTTGCCCTTGATGTCGTAGTTGAAGTTCTCCTGGACGGTCAGGATGTCGGCGAGCATCTGGGTGGGATGCCACTCAGTGGTCAGGCCGTTCCACACGGGCACGCCGGACTTAGCGGCGAGCTCCTCGACGTCGTCCTGGGCAAAACCACGGAACTCGATGCCGTCATACATGCGGCCGAGAACGCGGGCGGTGTCCTCGATGGACTCCTTCTTGCCCATCTGCGACGAACCCGGATCGAGGTAGGTGACGCCCATGCCCAGATCCATGCCGCCGACCTCGAAGGCGCAGCGGGTACGAGTGGAGGTCTTCTGGAAGAGCAGAACGATGTTCTTGCCCTCGAGATAGCGATGCGGAACGCCAGCGCGCTTCATGTCCTTGAAGTTCTTGGAGAGCTTGAGCAGGTACTCGATCTCCTCGGTGGTAAGGTCGAGGAGCTTGAGGAAGCTACGGCCGGAGAGGTTAACACCCATGGTTCGTTTCCTTTCGAAAAATGAATTACGCAAGTATTCGTGTTGCCCGTTTGACGGGCAAAACCGGTGCGGTTGTAGGGGGACCGCACCGGAAACGGAAAGACTTAGAGGTCCTCGCGCCAGAAGGGCATGCTCATGCAGCGCGGGCCGCCACGGCCGCGGGAGAGCTCGGCGGAGGGCACGACGAGAAGGTCCAGGCCCTCCTTGTACAGCACGTCGTTGGTGACGGTGTTGCGGGCGTAGACGCAGATCTTGCCGGGCTCGACGCACAGGGTGTTGGAGCCGTCGTTCCACTGCTCGCGGGAGGCCGCGATCGGGTCGCCGCCGCCGCAGGGGATCAGCTTGACCTGGTCGACGCCGGTGGCGTCCTCCAGGACGTGCTCGAGGGTGTCCTCGATCAGGCGGATGTTCACGTCGCCCGGGTTCTTGCCGGCGGTCAGCTCGTAGACGCGCAGGGTGCCCATGATGGCGGGGTGGATCGTGAACTTATCGACGTCGATCTGGGTGAAGACCGTGTCGAGGTGCATGAAGGCGCGCGAGACCGGGATGTCGAAGGCCAGGATGCGCTCGACCTTGGAGTCGGAGTTCCAGAAGATGTTCTGGGCCATGACGTCGATAGCGGCGGCCTGGGTGCGCTGGGAGATGCCGACGGCGAGGGTCTTCTCGTTGATGTTCAGCACGTCGCCGCCCTCGGTGTGGAACTGGCAGTCGCGGCGGAAGTACAGGGAGACGTCCTTGTAGTCGGGGTGGTACTTGAAGACGTACTTGCCGTACAGGGTCTCGCGGTTGCGGGTGACCGAGTACATGCGGTTGAGGTTGACGCCCTCGCCGACGACCGCGAACGGGTCGCGGGTGAAGTAGAGGTTGGGCATCGGGTCGATGATCAGGTCGGACTCGGACTCGGAGTTGACCAGGGAGTCGAGGGTCGTGGAGGCCGTGAGGGGCATCTCGATCTCGGCCTTGGTCATGCCGGCCATGGTCTTCTTGACGAACTCGAGGTTGTCCTCGATGGAGTCCAGCTTCTCGCGGACGATCTGCGGCATGTGCTTCCCGCGGATGCCGGCCTCGGCGATGTACTGGTCGGTGAACTCGTCGCGGGCGCCGGGGACCTGGTCGAACACCTCGGCGACGAGGTTCTCGAGGTAGAGCACCTCGACGCCCTGGTCCCTCAGGATCTGGGCGAAGGTGTCGTGCTCCTGCTGCGCGACCTCCAGGAACGGGACGTCGTCGAACAGGAGCCGCTCGAGCTCGTCGGGCGGCAGGTTGAGGAGCTCGTCGCCGGGACGGTGCAGGCAGACCTTCCTGAGCTTGCCGATCTCGGAAGGCACGTGCAGACCTTTCGTCATGGCCTCCTACCTTTCTTTCGGGCCCTTGTCAGGGCCGATTCGTTAGCGCCCCTCCGTGTGAGGCGTTATTGCTGACGACATATTTATATCCAAAATCAACCCATACTTCCACCTCGCCCCCGAACGGTTTTTTATAGGGGGTGAACGGCATACACATATACTTCACGCATGGCACACTTCATCTTAATAAAGTGTATTTACGTGCTTAAACGCGTTTTCAATCCAAAAATCAAATGGAACTAAACTTTGTTAAACCACCCTCAGATTGCATATTTCGCGCAACTATATGAATAGAATTCGCAATTCTTGCTTTGTCTCAACCATTTTGAGTTTTATTCAAAAAAAAGTTCTTCCTATTCATTTTTTGTAAACAGATTACCGTTTACCAGACGTTGGATACCGTTCACCGGAAGCTTAGTATAAGGCCCGTCGAATACCCGATCGATCTTGCGTCTCCATTTGTAACAACTTGACTTTTCCGGCGGCAAAGACAAACAGACCCGCCCCCAAAAGGGGCGGGTCTGCATTCGGTACACCTAGGGCCAAGTAAGGTTTAGGCCTTCGCGGGCCTCAAGAGATTAGCAATCGAACTCGGCCAGTGCCTCGCCCAGAAGCCTCAAGCCCTTGCGAAGAACATTTTCGCTCGCGCAGTAGCCCAGGCGTGCGCCGCAGGGAAGCTCAAAACGGCTGCCGGGCACCAGCAGCACTCCCCTCTCGGACAACAGGCGCTTGCAGAACTCCTCGTCGTCCTCGGGAATATCAAGCTGGATAAACGAGGTAGACACGCCCTGTGGGGCCGTCCAGGAAACGCGATGTTGCGTATCGATCCAAGCCTGCGCGATATCGCGATTGCCAGACACGATCTTGCGGTTGCGCTCGAGAATCTTGTCCTTGTGCTCAAGCACATAGGTCGCCAGGGCATCGTTGAACACGCCGCCGCAGATCATGGTGTAATCGCGATAGGTGCGAATGCGATTGGACACCTCTTCGTCGGTCACGACCCAACCCACGCGGGCTGCAGGCGTCGAATAGGTCTTAGATACCGAGTTGGTGACAATGGCCTTCTCATACACGTCGGCCATCGACATAAAGGACTCGGTGTTCTCGAGCGGCAGATATACCTCGTCACACAGCACGTAGGCGCCCACCGAACGGGCAATCTCGGCAATCTGACCGAGCGTATCGGCATCAAGCACCGAACCGATGGGGTTCGAGGCGTTATTGATGCAGATGAGTTTCGTGTTGGGGCGAACGAGGCGCTTGAGTTCCTCGATATCGGGTTTCCATCCGAGTTCCTCGCGAAGCTCCCAATACTCGACCTCGGCGCCGAGCGAACGCGGAATCTCATAGAGCGGCGCATAGGTAGGCCACTCGGCGATGACATGATCGCCGGGCTCGACCACGGCCATGATGGCGTTGAGGTTGGCACCCGTGCAGCCATTGGTCTGCAGAATGTGATCGGGATTGACCTCGCGACGATAGAGCTTGGCGACCTCAGCCTTAAACTCCGGTGAACCCTCGATCCAGCCGTAGTTCATCTTCTCGCGGTCCAGGCGCTCATAGAACGTGGTGCCGTCCTGCTCGTCGAGCGCGCGCAGCTCACCCATGGTAAGCGAGGAGATCGTCGACTGGGCGATATCCCACGTGGCGCTCTTCTCCCAAACGTTGAGCCACTCCTCAACGCCGATTGTCTTGATATCCATGGTTAGGCTCCAATCGCTAGAACACGGGGGTGATGCCGGCAAAGGTCATGGGAATCGAGATGATGCCCAAAAGGCAAAGAAGCCGACACCGTTGGGGGGGTATCAACGTGACTGCCCCTAGTCATATGGGCCGCCTTATCTGATGTTAATTGAGCTTCATTAAACAAGAATGGGGCGGTGCGAAAGATCCGCACCGCCCCAATGGGAGACATCTAATGGCAGCTAGATGTTTGTTTTAAGACCTGTACGGGTCTTTGAAAACCTTAGAGGTCCTCGCGCCAGAAGGGCATGCTCATGCAGCGCGGGCCGCCACGGCCGCGGGAGAGCTCGGCGGAGGGCACGACGAGAAGGTCCAGGCCCTCCTTGTACAGCACGTCGTTGGTGACGGTGTTGCGGGCGTAGACGCAGATCTTGCCGGGCTCGACGCACAGGGTGTTGGAGCCGTCGTTCCACTGCTCGCGGGAGGCCGCGATCGGGTCGCCGCCGCCGCAGGGGATCAGCTTGACCTGGTCGACGCCGGTGGCGTCCTCCAGGACGTGCTCGAGGGTGTCCTCGATCAGGCGGATGTTCACGTCGCCCGGGTTCTTGCCGGCGGTCAGCTCGTAGACGCGCAGGGTGCCCATGATGGCGGGGTGGATCGTGAACTTATCGACGTCGATCTGGGTGAAGACCGTGTCGAGGTGCATGAAGGCGCGCGAGACCGGGATGTCGAAGGCCAGGATGCGCTCGACCTTGGAGTCGGAGTTCCAGAAGATGTTCTGGGCCATGACGTCGATAGCGGCGGCCTGGGTGCGCTGGGAGATGCCGACGGCGAGGGTCTTCTCGTTGATGTTCAGCACGTCGCCGCCCTCGGTGTGGAACTGGCAGTCGCGGCGGAAGTACAGGGAGACGTCCTTGTAGTCGGGGTGGTACTTGAAGACGTACTTGCCGTACAGGGTCTCGCGGTTGCGGGTGACCGAGTACATGCGGTTGAGGTTGACGCCCTCGCCGACGACCGCGAACGGGTCGCGGGTGAAGTAGAGGTTGGGCATCGGGTCGATGATCAGGTCGGACTCGGACTCGGAGTTGACCAGGGAGTCGAGGGTCGTGGAGGCCGTGAGGGGCATCTCGATCTCGGCCTTGGTCATGCCGGCCATGGTCTTCTTGACGAACTCGAGGTTGTCCTCGATGGAGTCCAGCTTCTCGCGGACGATCTGCGGCATGTGCTTCCCGCGGATGCCGGCCTCGGCGATGTACTGGTCGGTGAACTCGTCGCGGGCGCCGGGGACCTGGTCGAACACCTCGGCGACGAGGTTCTCGAGGTAGAGCACCTCGACGCCCTGGTCCCTCAGGATCTGGGCGAAGGTGTCGTGCTCCTGCTGCGCGACCTCCAGGAACGGGACGTCGTCGAACAGGAGCCGCTCGAGCTCGTCGGGCGGCAGGTTGAGGAGCTCGTCGCCGGGACGGTGCAGGCAGACCTTCCTGAGCTTGCCGATCTCGGAAGGCACGTGCAGACCTTTCGTCATGGCCTCCTACCTTTCTTTCGGGCCCTTGTCAGGGCCAAATGTATCAGCGCCCCTCCGTATGGAGCGCTGCTTGCTGACAGCTCTAGTTATATCCAAATTTCAACCGCAATTCCACCTCGCCCCCGAACGGTCAACAAAGTACGATGAACGGTATATCGCATATGATTTCCCATGATGCACTTCAGTTTCGTAAAGCAGATTTTCCTAGGTAAACGTTATTTTTCTAGGAAATCAAGATTGAACACTCAAAGTTATCCATGATTCAAAATTGCATAGCGAAAACGGTTTTCTGCATATAAATGACGCTTGTCCTCGATTCGACCTAAATTCGATTATATTCAGCTTGCTATCATTCTTATTCATACATTCTCACCAGTTGAGTGAGGATGTAGATCGCTTGTTCAAAGCACCGGACGTTAGTGCTTCGGATCGTCAGCGTAATAAGTAGGTAAAGATACCGTTCGCGCGATACGTCCGCGCCATAGGTCGACTAAATTGAGACAATAGCAAACAGTGTTAGGCTACCGTCCCTTTGGGGACTGAACGGACAGATGCATATGCCGAGCAAAATCGAAAAGAAGCAGAACGCCGCCAAGCTGCGCAAGAAACCGCGCGATTTCTCGTATACGCAAAATCGAGAGCTTAGCTGGCTACGCTTTGATAACCGCGTACTCGACGAAGCCTTCGATGAGTCAGTGCCACTGTTCGAGCGCCTTAAGTTCGTCTCGATCTTCGAGTCAAACCTCGACGAGTTTCTCATGGTGCGCGTGGGCGGCTTGTCCGATCTGGCAGAGCTCAAAAAACAGCCCGTCGACAACAAGAGCAATATGACTGCCTCCGAACAGGTCGATGCTGTCATGGCAGAGCTGCCCGGGCTCCTTACCCGCTGGGAGTCGATCTTTAAGAGCATCGAGGACAAGCTCGACACTCTGGGCGTTCACCGCG
This sequence comes from Collinsella sp. LCP19S3_B6, assembly GCF_052121815.1. Classification (NCBI taxonomy): domain Bacteria; kingdom Bacillati; phylum Actinomycetota; class Coriobacteriia; order Coriobacteriales; family Coriobacteriaceae; genus Collinsella; species Collinsella sp. LCP19S3_B6. The sequence continues at coordinate 94,732 of NZ_JBQKDN010000002.1, read as the reverse complement.
CCCGCATCGATTCGCTTACGCCCGAGGAACATACCTTTGTAACCCGCTACTTCCAGGCCTACGTATCACCGGTCATCTCGCCGCTGGTCATCGACCCGCGCCATCCCTTCCCCAACCTGCGCAACGGCGCGCTCTATCTGGCTTGTGGCCTGGACGGCATCACCGACGAGGAGAGCCTGCTGGGCCTTATCGAGATTCCCGCCTCGATGAACCGCGTGGTCGAAATCCCCTCTCCCACCGGCACCTACTCCTACATTCTGCTCGAGGACGTCATCCTCGCCTGCCTGGACAGCTGCTTCGGCTCCTATAAGCCGCTCGACCGCGCGCTCATCCGCGTCACCCGCAACGCCGACATCGATCCGGACGGCGAGGGCGTCGAGGAGGAAGAGGATTACCGCCAGCACATGAAGCGCATCCTCAAGAAGCGCCTGCGCCTGCAGCCGGTGGTACTCGCCGTATCGGGCTCGCTCGAAAAGCCAACGCTCAAGACCATCCGCAAAGCGCTCGAGCTTTCGCGCCGCTCGGTTTTTACCTGCGATATCCCGCTCAACCTGGGCTATGTCTTTGGCATCGAGGGCAAAATACCCGAGCATCTACGCAACGAGTTGCTCTTTACGCCGTTTAGGCCGCAGCCCAACCCCACCATCGATATGACCCGCTCCATCCGCGATCAGGTGCTGCAGCACGACAAGCTGCTCTTTTACCCTTACGAGACCATGAATCCGTTCTTGGACCTGGTGCACGAAGCAGCCTACGACCCCGAGTGCATCTCGCTTCGCATCACGCTCTACCGCGTGGCCAAACAAAGCCGCCTGTGCGAGTCGCTCATCGATGCTGCCGAAAACGGCAAAGAGGTTACAGTGCTCATGGAGCTCCGCGCCCGCTTTGACGAGCAAAACAACATCGAATGGGCCGAGCGGCTGGAAGAGGCCGGCTGCACCGTTATCTACGGCTCCGAGGGCTTTAAATGCCATTCCAAGATCTGCCAGCTCACCTATCGCGAGGGCATGGCGCTTACCCGTCTGACGCTTTTGGGTACCGGCAACTTTAACGAGAAGACGGCCAAGCTCTACAGCGACTTTATGCTCATGACCGCGCATCCCGGCATCGGCGAGGACGCTAACCTGTTCTTCCGCAACCTGTCGCTGGGCAACCTGCGCGGCGACTACCGCTTCCTGGGCGTGGCGCCCGTGGGCCTCAAGCCGCTCATCATGCGCGGCCTGGACCGCGAGATTCAGCGTGCCCTTGTCGGCGAGCCCGCCCGCGTGTTCTTTAAGCTCAACTCGCTTACCGACCGCGAGGTCATCGACAAGATCGCCGAGGCATCGTGTGCCGGTGTGCGCGTGGACATGATCATCCGCGGTATCTCGTGCCTCAAGCCCGGTGTTCCGGGCAAGACCGAGAACGTGCACGTGCGCTCCATCGTCGGACGCTTTTTGGAGCATGCGCGCGTCTATGCCTTTGGCGTGGACTCGGATATGATCTACCTGAGCTCGGCAGACATGATGACGCGCAACACCGAGCACCGCGTGGAGATCGCCTTCCCCGTGCTCGACCCCACCTGCCGCGCCCTGGTGCACGATTACATGAGCATGCAGCTGCGCGACAACGTGAAGGCACGCAGTCTGACGAGTGACGGCACCTGGATTCCCGTGGAGCGCAAAGAAGGCGAGAAGCCCTTCAACTCGCAGGAAGCTCTGCTGGAGCGTGCCTATCGCAACGCCGAGGCCGTCGCCAAGGCAGAACCTACGCTCGCATCCAAGCCTGAGCTCGAACCGCAGCCGGCCGCACCCGAGGTCCAGAAGGTTCAGGCAACCGTCATAGAGCCTGAGTCCGAGCCTGCTCCTCGGCCCCAACCGCAGGCGGCCAACCCCGCGTCCGAGAAGGGCGCCCGCCGCGAGAAGCCCGCTGGCAAGACCAAGACCATCGAGCGCCATCGCCCCGGTCGCGTGCGCATGGGACTGGGCCTGATCGGCCTAGGCCTTAAGACGCTCATTACCGGCAAGACGAAATAGACGTTTGTAGAAGCGCCCCGTATTTGAGGAATACCCCAAATACGGGGCGCTTTTCACTGCTACCATGGTTGCGAACAATACCGCGAATGACAGGCAGGAACATGAAACTCACCATAGAATCGATGACCTACGGCGCCGACGGACTGGCGCACGCCGACAACGGCAAGGCCGTCTTTGTGCAGGGCGCCGTGGCAGGTGACACCGTCGAGGCCGAGATCGTGCAGGACGGCAAGTCGTTTATGCGCGCCCGCACGACCGAGATTCTGGAGCCGGGCCCCGATCGCATTCAGCCCCCCTGCCCCTTCGTGGGCGTCTGCGGCGGTTGTTCGTGGGGCAATCTCTCGCGCACCGCGCAGCTTGCCGCCAAAGAGCAAAACCTGCGCTCCACGCTCGAGCGCATTGGCAAGTTCGCCCCCGAGCAGGTCAACGATCTTGTCCAGCCCATCCGCCACACCAAGGACGACTGGGGCTACCGCAACAAGATTGAGCTGGGGCCCACCCTCGTTAACGGCCGCGTTCGCCTTGGCATGCACGGCGTCGATCCCAGCAAGATCGTCACCGTAGATTCGTGCCCGCTGTTCGATAAGCGTTTTCCCAAGGCGCTCAAATCGGTCGTCGGCGCGCTCAACTATCTGAGCGGCAGTCACGATCTGGGTCTGGAGCGCGTGGGCATTCGCGCTTCGCGTCGCACCAAGGCGCTCGAGGTCGCACTTTGGACGCCCACGGGCTCCTTCCCGCGCTCGCAGGTCTCGCGCGTGTTGGCAGACGCCGCTCGCCCCACGAGCGTAGTGCGCGTCATGAGCAAGGGAGAGAAGAAAGCCCGCCGCGTCTCCAAGGTGGAGATGCTCGCCGGCGAGGGCTCCTGGACCGAGAACATCGCCGACGGCCAGATGCGCCTTTCTGCCCCATCGTTTTTCCAGGTCAACACCAAGGGCGCCGAGATTTTGATCGAGCTTGTCATGGAGGCGCTCGACCCGCAAGAAGATGAGCTTGCCATGGACCTGTACTGCGGCGCCGGCACCTTTACCCTGCCGCTCGCCCGCCGCTGTGATTTTGTTGCCGCCGTCGAGGCCTACGGCCCGGCCGTGCGCGACCTGCGCCGCAACCTCGAGATTAACAAGCTCGATAACGTCGATGTCATCGGCGGCGATGCCGTGCGCGAGTTCCCCGACCAGGATGCCGATGTCCTGGTGGTCGACCCGCCGCGTGCAGGTCTGGCACCCGAGGCAATCGACCTCATCGCCAGCACGAGCGCCCGCGACGTGGCCTACGTGAGCTGTGATCCGGCGACTTTGGCACGCGATCTTAAGCGCTTTGTCGAGGAAGGCACCTTCTCCCCCGTCAAGATCACGCCGGTCGACCTGTTCCCGCAAACCTTCCACTGCGAAACCGTCGCCCATCTCAAGCGCAACTAGACTGTTTGCCCAAGACCACACCCGATGATTTTTCTGGGACGGGGATAAAAATAAATTTGTTCCGAATGATTATTTAATCCCCGTCCCGAAATTAAACCGCCCCCCCCATTTCTTGGACATTGAACTGCCGCCCGAGAAAGCTAAACGCCTTCTGGCAGGTTGTCCCGGGCCGAGGGCGGCCGCCTCGACCGCCCTCGGCCCTCACCCACCTCAACTGCCCTCAACTACATAGAGCTGGTCGAGAAGGGCCCAAGCTAGCAGGCGCCTTCCTCGTCGTCGTTGGGCTGGTAGGTGATGAACTCGATGACGAAGGCCAGGACGGCAGAGACGAGCGAGGCGATGATCGCGAAGATCATGTGGGAGATCCCGGCGCCACCAGGGGTCCCGTCGATGAAGTTGAGCAGGTTGAAGACACCGAGGCCACCCGAGATGTACATGAGGGCGCCCGTCATTCCCACGATGGCGCCGCCCACGGCGGAGCTCAGGCATGCCACGACGAACGCGCGCTTGTTGGGGAGGGCGATGCCGTAGATGCCCGGCTCGGTGACGCCGAAGAAGAAGGCGGAGATCATCGCGGGAAGGGCGATGCCGCGGAAGCGCTCGTCCTTGTTTCTAAGATACATGGCAAAGATGACCGCTCCGAGCGCGAACCCGTGGCCGATGGTGGCGGCGAGCACGCTGTCGTGGCCGAGGGTGTTCAGGTTCATGATGGAGATGGGGATGAGGCTCCAGTGGAAGCCAAAGATGACGAGGCACATCCACAGTCCGCCGACCAGGGCGCTGCCCAAGACGGAACCAACCACGGGAAGCTGGAAAATGAACGAGAACGCCGCGCTCAGCAGGTTGGTGATGAGGGTGGCCACCGGGCCGATGACGAGGTAGCCCAAGACGATGGAGACCGTCATCGTGGCGAGCGGGACGAGGAACATCTTGAGCGCAGCCGGCATCCAGCTCTTGAGCCAGCGCTCAATGATAGAGCCGAACCACACCATGAGAAGGACGGGAATCACCGAGCTCACGTAGCCGGACACGGGCATGATGATGGGGACCCCGAGGGCGGTGGCGTACCACGAGAACGTGCCGGCCACGCCGAGGTCGATGCTGCCGAGCGCCTCGCCCGAGGTCAGGGCGACCATCGTCGGGTAGAGGAGCGCCACGCCGATTGCCACGCCAGTGAACTCGTTCATGCGGAACTTGCGCGCGGCACTGAACGCCAGGGCGACGGGAAGGAAGTAGAAGAAGCCGTCAGCCACGGTGTAGAGCAGCGTGTAGAGGCCGTCGTTTGCAAAGGCCGGGACGAAGTAGGTGATGAGGGCAAGCAGTCCCTTCATGATGCCTGCGGCGGCAAGCGGTCCCAGGATGGGCTGGAAGATGCCAGAGATGAGGTCGATGATGACGGAGGCAACGGTCTTATCGCCCTGGGGCTCGTCGTCGGCGCTTGCGCCGCCCGAGAAGTTACCGGCCTCCAGGACCGCGTCGTAGACGTCCTCGACGATGTTACCCACGACCACCTGGTACTGGCCGTTGGCCTGGATGACCTGGATGACGCCCTTGAGGGCCTCGATCTTGGCCGTGTTGGCGCGGGACTCGTCCTTGAGCTTGAAGCGCACGCGCGTGATGCAGTGCGCGACGCTGGCGACGTTCTCGGCGCCGCCTACGTTCTCGAGTATGGATCTGGCCAGATCGTCGTATTTTTCAGCCATTATTTTCTCCTTAGTGATATTGCCCGGGCGGCTAGCCCAGGTCGCCTCCGTTGGTGGCGATGGCCTGTTGGTACCAGTAGAAGCTCTTCTTGCGCCTGCGCTCGAGCGTGCCGTTGCCCAGGTTGTCGCGGTCCACGTAGATGAAGCCGTAGCGCTTCTCCATCTCGCCGGAGCCCGCGCTCACGAGGTCGATTGGCCCCCAGGTGGTGTAGCCGAGCATCTCGACGCCGTCCTGCTCGATGGCGTCGCGCATGGCCTCGATGTGCTCGCGCAGGTAGGCGATACGGTAGTCGTCCTCGATCGTGCCGTCGGGAAGCACCTCGTCATAGGCGCCGAGGCCGTTCTCCACCACAAAGAGCGGCTTTTGGTAGCGGTCCCAGAGGTCGTTGATCGTGATGCGGAATCCCAGCGGGTCGATGACCCAGCCCCAGTCGCTCGTGCGCACGTAGGGGTTCTCCACGCCGGCGAAGGCGTTGCCCTCGGCGACGCCGCCCACGGAATCGGGGTCGCCCGCGGTGCAGCGCGAGGAGTAGTAGCTAAACGAGATGAAGTCGACGGTGTTCTCCGCAAGGATGCGCTCGTCCTCGGCGGTCATGCCCACGTCGATGCCCTCGCGCTCGAGCATCTTGAGCGCGTAGCCGGGGTAGTGCCCGCGCGCCTGCACGTCCACGAAGAAGAGGTCCTCCTGGTTCTTGACCTGCGCCGCGCGGACGTCCTCGGGGCGGCAGGAGTAGGGGTAGTAGCTTCCCGCGGCGAGCATGCAGCCCACCTTGTTCTCCGGGTCGACCTCGTGGGCGATCTTGGTGGCCCAGGCGCTGGCCACGAGCTCGTTGTGCGCGGCGCGGTACTCGGCCTCGCGGGCATTCTCCCCGGGCTCGAGGACGATGCCGGCACCCATGAAGGGACGGTGCAAGATCATGTTCATCTCGTTGAACGTGATCCACCAGCGCACGAGGCCGCGGTAGCGGTTGAAGAGCACCGTCACGAGCCGCTTGTAGAGCTCAATAAGGGTGCGGTTTCGCCAGGCGCCGTACTTCTTGACGAGGTGGATGGGGCAGTCGAAGTGCGTGATGGTCACGAGGGGCTCGATCCCGTGCTCGCGGCAGCAGCGGAACACGTCCTCGTAGAAGGCGAGCCCGGCCTCGTTGGGCTCCTCCTCGTCGCCGTTGGGAAAGATGCGGCTCCAGGCGATGGAGAGGCGAAAGACCTTGAAGCCCATCTCCGCGAAGAGGGCTATGTCCTCGCGGTAGCGGTGGTAGAAGTCGATGCCCGTCTGGGCCGGGTAGTAGTACCCGGGCTCGAAGTCGAGCATGCGCCTCAGGCCACGACTCACGTCGTTGCGCTCCGACCCGTGTGGGATGACGTCGACATTGGCAAGGCCGCGGCCGCCCTCGTCATAACCTCCCTCGCATTGGTTGGCGGCGGTGGCTCCTCCCCAAAGGAACCCTTTTGGAAATGGCATGGTGCCTCCTTCTCTCTGGCGTCCCCACCTCTGCGGGGGACGCTTTAATAACGTCCTTGCGACCTCACGCGCCGGGCCCGTGGCCCTTTCCCTGATGCGCGCGGGCCGCCTGTGAAGGGATGACTAGCTGACGGCTTGTCCTGCGGCGGCGCGACGTGCCTCCCGGCCTCCGACCAGGGAGGGGACCTGCGCCAGGCACACGCCGGCGAGGATGATGGCGACGCCCAGCCACTCGACGACGCCGAGCGGCTCGCCGAGGACGATCATGGCGATGAGCAGGCCGGCGGGGAGTTCCGCGGCGGCCATGACAGTGGAGAGGCCCGCGGGCAGGTGCGGAGAGCCCATGCCGAAGAGCAGGACCGGGCAGAGCATGCCAAAGAAGCCGGCGATGACGGCAAAGGGCAGGATGCCCTGGGCGAGGACGCCCGAGACGACGTAGTCCGGGCACACCGTGAGCGACATGACCACGGAGCCCGCGCATACGATGACGCCACGCTGCTCGGACGAGCAGGGGGCCTCGACCTTGCCGGAGAGGGTGACAAAGAGGGAGCAGGACACGGCCGCCCCCAGCGCGCAGAGCAGGGCCACGGGGTCGTACCCGGTGATGCCGGTCTTGTAAACGCCGCTGGCGAACACCGTTCCGAAGACGATGACCAGGGCGGAGACCACTTGGAGGGCCCTCGGCGGTCGGCGCGTCATGACGGTCTGCCACAGGAGCCCCAGCCACGTGAACTGGAAGAGGAGCGTGAGCGCCACCGGGGCGGGCAGCACGCTCATGGCGTAGCAGTAGAGGATTGAGGTGAGGCAGGTGAGGGCTCCCAGGCCCATGAGCTTGAGGGCGAGCTTCCAGCCCACGCGCTGCCAGCGGTGCCCGAGTGCGTGGCCCGCGAGTGTGGCGAGGGCGAAGAAGAGGCAGCCGAACCACGCCTGGCTCGCCACCACCTGCGCCGAGGTGAAGCCCGCGGCGTAGGCGAGCTTGTAGGTCGTGGCCATCGCGCCGTAGCAGGCGCCGCCCGCAAAGACCTGGAGCGCAGCCTTGGCCTGTCCCGCGCCCGTGGCTCCTGCCCCGGCGGCCTGTTGCTTGATTGTGTTTGTTCCTGCCATTAGGCTCCCTTCCGTCTGCTGTCTTGCAGATGCACGTCTCGTGCGTCTGTTCCCTGCAGTCGGAAGGTGGGCTCGTGCGGTCTTCTGGCGGTGCATGTGGCACCTGCTGCCAAGACGAAAAAAGCCACGCAACCGACTGCTCGGTTGCGTGGCAAAAAGGTGGCTAGCGCCCAGAAAAGTCCACGCGTTTTTAGACTGAGACAAAATACTACAACAGGTGAGATTCCGTCAAGAAAAACCGAAGAAAAAGTGAGTCTCTGCCCGCCGTACCTGCGGCGGTCGTTCCCCGAACGGGGCGGTGCGTTGGGGACTGTCTCGATCTGTAACAGTAAGACCCGGTTTTGGTCCGTAGATGTTACAGATTTAGACGTTTTGTCGGGGCGGTTTCCGTTTGTCTTGATCTGTAACAGTTAGGGGTCAAAAGTGGGTCTAGATGTTACAGATTGAGATTGTTGAGGATGGGTGAGGGTAGCTAAAATAGCCCCGTCCCTTTTTAAACATTGGGAAATCGAGCGTGGCAAGCATAGGTCTTCGGGGTATAAGACGGCTAATTGTATGCCGCCTTACGAAAGGAACCCTCATGCCCAGCGTTGCCGTTCTCGCCGCCGATGGCTTTGAAACTATTGAATGCCTGACCATGGTCGATGTCATGCGTCGCGGCGGCGTGCGCGCCACGCTCGTCTCGATCATGCCCACACGCGAGGTCGTGAGCTCGCTGCAGATTCCCGTGACCTGCGATGCGCTCTTTGACGAAATCAACTTTGAGGAGTACGACTGCATCGTGCTGCCCGGCGGCCTGCCCGGAGCCACCAACTTGCGCGCCGACCAGCGTGTCTGCGATGTAGTCTGCGAGTTCGCCGCAACCAAGCACGTTGCCGCCATCTGCGCCGCCCCGTTTATCCTGGGCGAGCTTGGTCTGCTCGAGGGACGCCGAGCCACGTGCTTCCCCGGCTTTGAGAAGAGCTTCCCCGAGGGTGCTTATACCGGCGAGAAGGTCACGCAAGACGGCAACATCATCACTGCCAGCGGCATGGCACAGTCACTTCCCTTTGCCTTGGAGCTGCTGCGCACACTCGCCGGCGACAAGGCCGTCGAGAAGGTTGCCGAGGGCATCCAGCTATGATTTTGGCTTCGCAATCGCCGCGCCGCATAGAGCTGATGCGCGAGGCGGGCTATGACGTTCGCGTAATTCCCGCAGATATCGACGAAACACCTTTTGATGGCGAAGCTCCGCTTAGGCTTGTCGAACGCTTGGCACGCGCCAAAGCCGCTGCCGTTGCCTCCGAGCACGCCGAACCCAACGAACTGACTGTCGCAGCCGATACCATTGTCACCTTTGACGGGCAAATTTTGGGCAAGCCGGCAGACGAGAACGAGGCACGCACCATGCTCCGCGAGCTTTCGGGCCGCACGCACCAGGTGGCAACCGGCGTCTGCATCGTTAAAGCCGGCGACGCTGCAGCTCCGCATGCCGCCGAAAGTCTGTCGTTTGTCGATGTGACCGACGTGACGTTCTATGAGCTTACCGAGGAGCAGATCGGGCACTATGTTGCCTCCGGCGAACCCATGGACAAGGCCGGAGCCTACGGTATCCAGGGCACAGGCGGCCGCATGCTCGTGCATGACATTTCGGGCGACTTCTACAACGTGGTGGGCTTACCCATCGCTCGCGTCGCACGCGCGATTCAAAAACTCTCGTAATTGCATCTGGCGCTGGGTATCCCCCGGCGCCTACAATTTTGCCGTACCGTACGGATCCCGACCGAGCATAAGGCCCGGCGGAAAACCGATAGGAGAAAACATGGACACACTGCTCGAAGCCATTGACGTTTGCGATGTCGATGGCTTTTGCTTTGGCAACTATACAGACGAGGAGGCCGGTACCGGCTGCACCGTAATCGTGGCGCCCGAGGGTGCCACCGGCGGCGTTGACGTACGTGGTGGCGCTCCCGCTTCGCGCGAGACCGATCTGCTGCGTCCCGAGAACACCGTCGATAAGGTCCACGCCGTCTGCCTTTCGGGTGGTTCGGCCTTTGGTCTCGAAGCGGCAAGCGGCGTGGCCCGCGAACTCGAGAGCCGCGGCATCGGCCTGCCCGTCGGCCCCACGCAGGTGCCCATCGTTTGTTCCAGCTGCATCTTCGACCTCGCCTTTGGCGATCCCACCGTGCGTCCCGACATTAAGGCCGGTATCGCCGCCGTGCGCGAGGCGCTCGACCATACCCCCACCACACTCGATCAGGGCAATGTAGGTGCCGGCACCGGCGCCACCGTAGGCAAGCTCATGGGGCCCGCCACCTGCATGAAGGCTGGCCTTGGAGCTGCTGCCGTGGCACTGGGCGCCGTCAAGGTGGGCGCCGTGGTCTCGGTCAACGCCTGTGGCAACGTGGTCGACCCGACCACCGGCGAGTGGGTGGCCGGCATGCGCGCCGCAGCCGATAGCGACCAGATCGTCGACATGGAGCTCGCCGCCCTTGCCGCCGCCGGCTCTATGAAAATGCCACTCGACCGCACCAACACCACCATCAGCTGCATCGTCACCAACGTGGAGCTCACTAAGGCCCAGGCCACCAAGGTCTCCCAGATGGCCGCAGACGCCTATGCACACGCCATCCGCCCCACACACACCACCAACGACGGTGACACCATCTACACCCTTGCCAGCGGCAAGCTGGGCAGCCAGGCAAGCGCCGCCGTTCCCCTAGACCTGCTGGGCATGCTCGCCGTAAGGGCCCTGGAAACCGCCATCGTAAACGGAGCCAAAACCGCCAAAACATCCCACGGCATCCCCGGCGTTGCGAAGTAAACTAGCTCGCCCGGTTGCCCGGTTGGTCTTGGTTATGTTTGCTGCTCTACAGTCCTGGCTCGCACGAAGAGCACATTAAGTGCTCTTCGGCTCGTGCGGAACTCGCGACAAACATAACCAAGACCAACCGGGCAACCTACTCAACAAGATCTCTTTCAGCCTAGGCCCCTGTGTACCGCGCGTCCAAGATCTTCAAATTCAGGCAGCCTGACAATCGATTCTTATAGCAAAGGCCCCTTGGCCTTTAGTTTGATACAAGTTCCGCACGAGCCGGAAAGCACTTAATGTGCTTTCCGTGCGAGCAGGACTGTTCGCAGTAGCAAACTAAAGGCCAAGGGGCCCAGTCAACCTATCAGCAGCGATTACTCAACAGCTAGTTGAATTTGAAGATCTTTGAGGCAAGACGGTATAGGCCGAGTGTGGTTTTGTCTCCAGCCCGCCCGTGCAGGTTGGTAAAGAAGCCGACCACACCGTAGCGTGCACGACGATACATACGCTCGTCGTAGGCCTTCAAATCACTCCACAATGTCGTCAGGCGCTCGTCGGCGCAATCCTCATCGGAAAGCTTGGTTAGCACCGAACAAATTGCCATCATCATGGTGAAATAGCCCATCATGTACGCGCGCAGACGCGACGACTCGACATCGCTGTACAGATGGAACGCCTCCATCATAATGCGCGTCACGCGAAACTGCTGGTCCAGACGTTTGACCATCGTGGCCTCGTTGACGCTCTGGCCCTCGCGACCGATAAAGTAACGATAGAGGTCGATGTCGGCGTAGTACATGGTCTTGCAGCGCGGCAGCGGCACATAGGCGTAGATATTGTCGACATAGAACGTGTGCGACGGCATAGGCAGATTGGACGCGCGCAGCACATCCGTGCGATAACACAGGCTGTGCATGAGCAAATTCTGGTCCGGGCGGAAATGGCCAATCTGGTCCCAGGTAAAGATCTTTTTGCGCGGCAGGGCAAACTTGTAACCAATAGCGGTATGCGTACCCTCGTAAACCTTCTCGTACACATAGTTCGAGATAAACAGATCGACGCGCTGGTCGCGCTCCTCAAAGCCACGCAGAATCGAAAGCATGGTCGAAAGCGCCGCACCGTCGAGCCAGTCATCCGAGTCGACGACCTTGTAGTAGGTGCCCTGCGCCTCGCGCAGGCCCGAGAGGACGGCCATGCCGTGGCCGCCGTTCTCCTGATGCACCGCGCGGATGATACCGGGGTAACGCGCCTCCCACTCATCGGCCTTAGCTGCCGTCTCGTCCATGGAACCGTCATCGACGATGATGATCTCGATATCGGTGGCGTAATTGCTCCCCTCCAGAATGGAGGTGATGCAATGGTCCATGTCCTTGGCGGCGTTATACGAGGGAATACCGAATGATATGACTTTATGCATGGCAGGCGATAATCTCATCCGAAAGATCGAGGGCAGAGTTGGTCACGGCATCCATATCATAGTAACGATACTCGGCCAGGCGACCCACCGGGTGGAAGTTCGTCAGGTTCTGGACGCGCTCAAGATAGCGCTCATAGAGCTCGCGGTTCTTGGGCTCCAGAATGGCGTAATAGGGCGTCTCGCCCGAGCCGGGCGTATAGGACTTGGAATACTCCTTCATGATGGTGGTCTTGCCGGGCAGGACCTGACCAGTCATGTTCTTGAACTCGGTGATACGCGTGTAATCCTCGCTCGTGGTGTAATTGACGGTGCCCACGGGCTGGAACTGGTCCATATCGAGCGTCTCGAACTTCATGTCGAGCGTACGGTACGGCAGAGCGCCCAAGTCGAGGTTGAACAGCTCGTCGAGCGGACCGGTGTAGACGATCTCGCCGCCATAGACCTTGCCGTCGATCTTGACGGTGGTCTCGTCAATCTCAAAGAGGTCGCGGGCATCCACGTCGCAGAACACATCAATCAGATCGTGGTCGAGCATATGCTCGAACAACGCGGTATAGCCGCCCTGCGGCATGCCCTGGAAGGGAGCCTGCGGGAAATAGCGGTCATCGTCGCCCACAAAGACGGGAACGCGGCCGGTGATCGAGGGATCGATCTGGTCGGGCGTCTGGCCCCACTGCTTCATGGTGTAATGCAAAAAGACGTTCTCGTAGACGTAATCGGCGACCTCGGCAAGATCCGGGTCGTTCTTCTTGCGCAGCTCCATGATGGGCACCTTGACGTCCTTGCCAAAGGTCTCCACGAGCTTCTGATACAGCTCCTCGCCGCGCTCATCGCCAAAGGCGAGCTTGAGGCTCGCGTGGTTAAAGGGCACGGGCATAAGGGTGCCGTTGATGTTGGCGAGCACCTTGTGCTGGTAGTCCGTCCACTTGGTAAAGCGCGACAGAAAATTGTGGACGCGCTCGTTAAAGGTATGGTAAATGTGCGGACCATACTCGTGGACCAGGATCCCGGCCTCATCAAAGCAGTCGTAAGCATTGCCCGCAATGTGGCCACGGCGCTCCAAAACGGCAACGCGATAGCCGATGGTCTCGGCAAGACGGCGGGCACAAACGGCACCGGCATACCCGGCACCGACGACAATCATGTCATATGCGCCGGCGTTAAAGCCTTCAGGCAGGCCTGAGGTAATCTGCATCGATACTCCTTGTCAAAAGCCACAGGCTCGTTAGCTGGGCTTTTCTCGAACATTCTTCGAGACATATTTATCAGAGCGATTATAGCGCTAATGCGTCCTATAATGAGCTTGCCACACAAGGAAAGCTCAAGCACCCCGGCGTACATATTTGAAAGGTAAACCCGCTAGCAGCGGGTTTATTCGTGGACAGCCGGACGCCTGGAGCTTAGCGAAACGCTTGTAAGGAGTAACATGAGCGATTTCCTAAACCGTATGAAGTCTGCCGCCAAGGCCGACCTTAAGACGATCGTCCTGCCCGAGGGCGAAGATCCGCGCACCATCATCGCAGCTACCAAGATCATCGAGGAGGGCTTGGCAAAGATCGTCATCTTGGGCAACCCCGACGAGATCGACGTTCCCGGCGCTACCGTCATCGACCCGCGCAATGCCGAGAAGCACGAGGAGTACGCGCAGAAGTTTGCCGAGCTCCGCGCCAAGAAGGGCGTCACCATCGAGCAGGCTCGCGCCCAGGTGATGGACGCCACCTACTTTGGCACCATGATGGTCAAGATGGGCGATGCCGATGGCCTGGTCTCCGGCGCCTGCCACTCCACCGCCGACACCCTGCGCCCCGCGCTGCAGATCCTCAAGACCGCCCCGGGCACCAAGCTGGTCTCGGCCTTCTTTGTGATGTGCACCGACACCCCGCAGTTCGGCACCGACGGCACGCTGATCTTCGCCGACTGCGGCCTCAACATCAACCCGTCCTCCGATGAGCTCTCCGAGATCGCCATCGCCTCCGCTCACTCTTGGTCCACCTTCATGGGCAACGTTGAGCCGCACGTGGCCATGCTCTCCTACTCCACCATGGGTTCCGCCGGCGGCGAAGTCGCCAAGAAGGTCCAGGAGGCCGTGAAGTTCTGCAAGGAGAAGGCCCCCGAGCTCGCCATCGATGGCGACCTGCAGCTCGACGCCGCCATCGTCCCCAACGTCGCCCAGCTCAAGGCTCCCGGCTCCTCCGTTGCCGGCAAGGCCAACGTGCTCGTGTTTCCCGACCTCGAGGCCGGCAACATCGGCTACAAGCTGGTCCAGCGCTTCGCCGGCGCCGACGCCTACGGCCCCATCCTGCAGGGCATCGCCAAGCCGGTTAACGACCTTTCGCGCGGCTGCTCTGCCGACGACATCGTGGGTGTCGTAGCCATCACCGCCGTCCAGGCTCAGATGGCTGAGTAGCGCACGCACTCGCCCGAAGGCCGTACGGGCTAACCCCTGAAAACGTCCTCGACCAATGAAACGCCCCCGTTCTGCTCCTTCGGAGCTACGAACGGGGGCGTTTCTGGTCTGCGGATTGTTTTCAGGGGTTAGCCCGTACGGCCTTCTACCGCCACGTAGCATTCAGGGGATCTGGAGTGGACGGCGTCTTGGCTACGAGCTGGAGCTGAGAATCCTGAACGGATGGGTGTCGTTGCTGAAAGTGCAGACGTTGATGGCGGCAATCACTTTGGATGCGAAATGTTGGCTGCGGTTCGATGTCTGGCCCACCGGAAAGTGTGTCCCGGTTTTAAGGTGGATTGTGGGATGTAGCTTCCACTTGGGGGCTGTTTGGGAAACTGCGGGACGGAATTTTGCTTTGTTGTGGGTCGCATTTTCCGCAACCTGCCCCAAACGGAAAGCGTGTCCCAGAATTTGTGCTCGAAACGGGATGGAGTTTCCGCTGTCCTTCTGCTAGTAAAAAAGGCCTCCGGAGCTGTTGCTTCGGAGGCCTTTCGTTTAAATGCAAATGCGCGCGTTAGTTGTTCTTGGTCAGACGCTCGACGTCGTGGGCGATCATGTATTCCTCGTCGGTGGGGATGACCATGACGGTGACGGCGGAACCGGCGGCACTGATGACCTGCGGGCCGTTGCCCACGGCCTCGCGGTTCTTGTTGTTGTCGATGCGCACGCCCAGCCACTCAAAGCAGTCGCAGAAGGCCTTGCGGATCGACCAGTCGTTCTCGCCGATGCCGGCGGTAAAGGTGATGGTGTCCACGCCCGCCATGGATGCGATCATGGAACCGGCCTGCTGCATGGCCTTGTAGGCGAACATGTCGAAGGCGAGCAGGCAGCGCTCGTCGCCCTCGGAGGCGCGTGTACGGATGTCGCGGGCGTCGTTGGAGATGCCCGAGATGGCAAGCAGACCAGACTGCTTGTTCATCATGTCATCGACTTCCTGATAGCTGTAGCCGCCCTCGCGCTGGAGGTAGCACACGGTGGCCGGGTCAATGGAACCACAGCGGGTACCCATCATCAGACCGTCAAGCGGCGTGAGGCCCATCGTGGTGTCGCGGCACACGCCGTCCTCAATGGCGGCAAGCGAAGCACCGTTACCCAAATGGCACGAAAGCAGACGGTGGCAGCGCGAACCCAGGATCTCCTTGGCCATCATCCACTCATAGCGGTGGCTCGTGCCGTGGGCGCCGTACTTGCGCACGTGGTACTTGTCGCACACGTCCTTGGGCAGCGCGTAGGTATAGGCGACCTCGGGCATGGTCATGTGGAACGAGGTATCGAAGACGGCGACGTTGGGCAGCTCCGGATACTTCTCGCGGCAATATTCGATTGCCGCGGCCTCGCCGTAATTGTGCAGCGGGGCGAGCGGGGCCACCTCAAGGATCTTAGCCATGACCTCGTCGTCGACGACCGCGGAATCATCGAAGTGCCAGCCGCCCTGAACGATACGATGCCCAATGCCATCAATCGTAAAGTCGGTCTTCTCAAGCTCCTCGAGCACACGAGCGATAGCAGAGCGATGATCGGGGAAAGGGACCTCCTCGGTCTGCTTGGCGCCACCGTTCTCGGAGTGGCCAAAGACGCCCATGTCCGATCCGATACGCTCGCAGTTGCCCTTGGCGAAAACCTTGCGGGTATCGGTATCCAAAAGCTGATATTTAAGGCTTGAGCTGCCGGCGTTGACAACAAGTACGTTCATGAGACTCCTTTGCAGTGCAATACGGTCGACGCAGACCCCTTAAGGCGGCCGCATGTTAATAAGAAGTTATCATATCTTGATAAATAGCTATCAGCATATCGCCCAACGAGCGCAAAAGAGGGGCCGAACGGCACTTGATCGTCCAGCCCCTCCCCTCTTGCAATTACTTGCCGTTGACGATGCGCTCGACGTCGGAAGCGATCATGAACTCCTCATCCGTGGGGATGACGAAGATCTTGACCTTGGAATCCTTGGCGGACAGGCACCAGGCGCCGTCGCCACGCAGGGCGTTGCGGGCATGATCCATCTTAACGCCCATAAAGGCCAGACGATCGGCCACGCCGGCGCGAACGGCCGGAGCGTGCTCGCCGATGCCGGCGGTAAAGACCAGGGTGTCCATACCGCACATGGAAGTGGCCATCTCGGCAGCCTTGGCGGCAATCTTGTAGACGAACATATCGAAGGCGAGCTGAGCCTCGGGGTCGCCGGCAGCGGCGAGCTCCTCGACGTTGCGGCAGTCGTTGGTCTTGCCGCCGGTCACAGCCAAAAGGCCGGACTTCTTGTTCATCATCTCGTCGACCTCGTCGAAGGTGTAGCCACCCTCGCGCTGCAGGTAGCACACGGTAGCCGGGTCGATGGAGCCGCAGCGGGTGCCCATCATGACACCGTCGAGCGGCGTCAAGCCCATGGTGGTGTCCATGCACTTACCGTCCTCGATAGCGCACAGGGAAGCGCCGGAACCGATGTGGCACACGACGACCTTGCGAGCCTCGCCGTTGGTCATCTCGGCAACCTTCTTGGAGATGTAGCGGTAGCTGGTGCCGTGGGCGCCGTACTTACGGATGTGCAGCTTGTCGCAGACGTCCTTGGGCAGGGCGTAGGTCTTGGCGACCTCGGGCATGTTGAAGTGGAAAGCAGTGTCGTAGACCGTGACGTTGGGCAGGTCGGGATACTGCTCGAGGCAGTACTCGATAACGTTGGCCTCGGGGTTGTTGTGCAGCGGGGCGAGCGGAGCGACCTCGCGGATCTTGGCGAGGACGTCCTCGTCGACGAGGGAGGAATCGCCGAAGTACCAACCGCCCTGAACGATACGGTGGCCGATGCCCTCGATCTTGACGCCGTTGGCCTCGAGGTCCTTCAGGACGACCTCGATGGCGACCTTGTGGTCGGGGAACTCGATGTTCTCGGTCACCTTCTTGGAACCGTTGGCAGCGTGGGTGAAGGTACCGCCGGTAAAGCAGACGCGCTCGCAGGAGCCCTTTGCGGACACCTTGTGGGACTTGGTATCGATGACCTGATACTTAAGGGTCGAAGATCCCGCGTTGACGACCAGAACGTTCATGTGTCTCCCTACTAACAGGCGGTGTGGCGCCGCCAGGTTACATACGCTTCAATAATAAACCCAAACGCCCTCGCACTCGGGTTTATTGCGTTGATATATAAGTTATCGGTGCCTAAGCTTTCGCCTCATCCCACGGAAGAAGCGTCCTCAGATGAGGTTCTCGCCCAGGTTCTTGCCGCCGAGGACGTGCATGTGGAAGTGCATGACGGTCTGGCCGGCGTTGACGCCCTTGTTGGAGATGACGCGGAAGCCGTCCTCCAGGCCCTTGGCCTTGGCGACCTCCTGAATGGCGTGGGCCATGGCGCCCATGGTCTCGGCAGGTACGTTGTCGGCGATGTCGCTGTAGTGCTTCTTGGGGATTACGAGCGTGTGGACCGGCGCCTGGGGATTGAGGTCGTCGAACGCGATGACCTGATCGTCCTCGTAAACGACGGTTGAGGGGATCTCGTGGTTGGCAATTTTGCAGAAGATGCAATCACACATGGTTGGTTCCTTTCTCGCAGACCAAGGTAGTCTTTTTGGGACGGGGCTATTTTGACTACTTTTTCGCAAGCGCAGGCACCTGGCGAGCCGTCGCGCAAGGGTAGTCAAAAAAGCCCCGTCCCAAAAAGACTACCCCAAAGTAGGCTGCGAGGTGGTTAGAACGAAAGGTTGTCGTCGGTGTTGGCGGCTTCGCCGTCGGCGAGCACGTCGTTGCCGTCGATGTCCTTCAGGAGCACCGAGACCTTCTGCTCGGCATCGGACAAGCGGGTACGCAGGCTCTTGAGGAGCTCGACGCCGCGGGTATAGCTCTCGAGCGACTCCTCGAGCTCCATGTCGCCCGACTCCAGGCTGCGGATGATGAGCTCCAGCTCCTGCGAGGCCTGCTTGTACGTAAGCTGCTCGACCGGGGTCTTCTCTGCCATATCTGTTTCCTTTCCTAAGGGTCTATCACTGTGAAACGAGGTCTACTCGACCGCGTTGACGGTTGCTGCCACGTTGCCGTCCGCCATGCGCACGCGAATAGCGTCGCCCGGCTTAAAGGTCTTGGCGCTCGTAGCCACACCGTCCTCGCTGTACGCGATGGAGTAACCGCGGGCAAGCACCTTGAGCGGCGACAAGGCATCGAGCGACGCAGCAGCTCGGCCCAGGTCGGACGCGGGCTTGCTGAACATCGTGCGCCCCTGATGCTCCAGACGGGAGCTCGCAAGCGTGAGCGCATGGCGCTTGCCGTCGAGCCCCGAGGTGCTTGCGATCAAGCGCTCGGGCAGACGCTCAAAGTTGGAGCGGAAGGCCCCAACCGAACGCGTTACAGCGCCGGACAGACGATCGGCAGTCAGGGCAAGCTCGGACTCGCGACGCTCGACCATAAATGTTGGATCGTTGAGGCACGGGCGGCACGCGGCTGCATCGAGCGCGTCGCCCAGACGAGCTGTATAGGTGTCCCAGGCACGACGACCGCGCTGGTCGAGCATTTCCAGATCGACCTGATCCGACCCGATCATCGAAGCCATCGCGGCGCCCAGACGCTGATGGCGCGTCTCAAGCACGTCGGCCAACTCCGTCATAGCCGGCGCCACCGATTCGGCCGCCGCCGTGGGCGTGGAGGCGCGGCGATCGCTCACCATGTCGCAGATCGAGGTATCGGGCTCATGGCCAATGCCGGTCACCACGGGCACAGGACAAGCCGCCACCGCGCGGGCAAGCTCCTCGTCATTGAAGGTCATGAGGTCCTCGAAGGAGCCGCCGCCGCGCACCAGCAAAATGCAATCGGGCGCCGGCGTAATGGAAGCGGCGCGACGCAAACCCTCAATGAGCTCTGCCGGCGCACCCTCGCCTTGAACCTTGGCACCCACGCAAACGAGCTCGACGAGTGGGTTGCGACGACGCAATGTGCGCTTGACGTCATCGATTACGGCACCCGAAAGCGAGGTGACGACCGCCACACGCGAGCAGAACACCGGGATGCGGCGCTTGCGCGCTTCGTCCATCAGGCCCTCGCGGCTCAGCTTTTCGGCCAGTTGCGCCACTTGTTGACGCAGCAGACCCTCCCCCGCCAGCGAAAACGAGCGAGCGACAAAACTCATGCGGCCCGTGGGCTTATAGAGATTGAAGCTACCCTTAAAGCTCACCTGCATGCCGTCGCGCAGATCGAACGTGCGCTTGAGATAGGCACCCTTCCAAATGATGCAGTCAACGGCGGCCGAATCGTCCTTAATCTGGAAGTAGCAGTGGCCGCTTCGGGCATTGGGGCCACGGAAGCCCGTGACCTCGCCCAAGACACTCAGCTGCGGAATAGCATCGAGTGCACCGGCGGCGATCTCCACCGCCTGGCTCACGCTGAGTTCCTTGCGCTCCTGATCGTCCGAGCCGTCAAACTCGGCGGAAACAGCATTGCCGGTTAGATTCCAGCCTGCCACGCAGCCTCCTTTCGTTATCGTGCACAAAGGCTCCAGCCCTGCGCAAATTCAAGTCCAACACATAGTACAGCGCCGCGGGGACACAAATCCACGCGGCGCCTGTCAAGCCAATTTGTTATCGGTTGGAGTTTCTGTTGTAGCGAGCCATCAGGTAGAGCAGCTGAATGATCGAGGTGAGCGCTGCGGCAACATAGGTAAGCGCGGCTGCCGTCAGGACCTTCTTGGCACCGTTGACCTGCTTGGAGCTCATCCCCGACTGCTCGATGTACGCCACGGCGCGGCGGCTGGCATCAATCTCGACCGGCAGCGTAACCAGCTGGAACAACACACTAAACGAGAAGAAGATCAGCGCGAGGGTCGTGAGTCCCGCGATGTTCATAAACAGGCCCATGAGTAGCACGATGGTCCAGGTGTTCTGGGTAAAGTTGACGACCGGGACCAGGGCAGTGCGCACCTTCATCATGGCATAGCCGCTTTGGCGCTGGGCGGCGTGGCCCGCCTCGTGGCAGGCGACGGCAACGCTTGCGACCGATCCGCCCGAACGGTTGGCATCCGAGAGATACAGGTTGTTATCCTGCGGGTTGTAATGGTCGGTGAGCTCACCGGCGACGCCCTTGATACCCACGGCATTGCAACCGCTGGCGTCGAGCATGCGGCGCGCGACCGCAGCGCCCGTGTCGCCGTCCGAGCGAACCTTGGACCAGGTTTTATACGTCGAGTTGATATAGCTCTGCGCGGCAAGACCGAGCACCGTACAAACAAGGACGACCAGCAGGTACAGCGGGTCGATGCCAAAGCCATAACCATAGTAATAGGGCATGCGAATTCCTCCGAATCGAGTTACACGTTGGAGGCATTCTACCCACTCGCCCAGCCAACGAGACAGCATCGATGTTTTGGCAATGTCAGCGAAAACGGCCGAGAGCGAGCAAGGTGACGTGAAAGAGAAGCGACGCGTACTTTGGTACGCGAGCGACGATTGAACGTCAGATTGCCGCTCTCGGCCGTTTGCAGCGTCGAGCTGTTACGCGGTTTGGTAAAACCGCGTAACCATATACCTACAGGAGCTCGATTTTGCCGTCCTTCACCGTCAACCCCATGTTGCCCGAGAGCAGATCGTCCAGGCGCGAGCCCACAAGCTCAAAGCGCCAACCTTCGCGCAAAGGGCTCTGCTCGGGATGCTCAATATAGTCGGCTAGGTCATCGCGCGAGGCAATGACCGAGGTCGCCACGCCCGAACGCTCGGCAACCAGGCGAATGAGCGCGTACATGAGATCCGTCACGCTCTCCAGCTCCGGAGAGATCTGGCGATGTCCGCGCACCATGAGCGGCAGGCGATCGTGCGGGCAGCTCGCGCCACGCTTGATGGCCATGAGCGCGCCGTCCACATCGCGCTCCCCCAGTTGATCGGTGCCGCGGATGCTGCGGAACTCCTCAACGCGCACGGGATTGCGCTTGACGAGCGCCAGCAGCGTATCGTCGGACATGACCCACTTGCGCGGGATGTTGCGGCGCTCGGCGCGGTCCTCGCGCCAGGCGGCAAGCTCGCGCGCAATGCCCAGCTGATGGCGGCTACACGAGTTGATGCGCTTGACCTTGCGGAATGCCTCATGCCGGTCGGCGCGGTAGTGCGACTCGTCTGCCAGCGGGCGCAACTCGTCGAGCACCCAGTCCACGCGGCCCAGCTCGCGCAGGCGGCTCATCATCTCGGTATAGGCGACGATCAGATACTTGACGTCATCGATCGCGTACTCAATCTGCTTATCGCTCAGCGGGCGGCGCGACCAATCGGTCAGCGACTCGGTCTTGGGCAGCGATACGCCGCAGAACGTCTGAACGAGCGCGCCGTAGGAAATCTGCTGGCGCTCGCCCAAAAAGGCGGCGGCGACCTGTGTGTCAAAAATCGGTCGCGGCAGCGCGCCCACGGTGTGGAGCATGACCTCCATATCCTGCGAGCAGGCGTGGAAGACCTTGACCACGCTCTCGTCGGCCATAAGCTCGGCCAGCGGCGATAAGTCGTCGATCACCAAAGGATCGACCGCGACGCTCTCGGCAGGGGTGGCAATCTGAACCAGACACAGGCGCGGATGAAACGTGCGCTCGCGCAAAAACTCGGTATCGACGGCAATCGCGTCGAACTCACGAGCGCGCTGACAAAAGTCGAGTAGAGCCTGATGTGTGGAAATGTACATATCAACCCATCGAATAAGGTTAGGCCCGAAAAACACGGGTAGGATATCGGCATTGCCCTACAACTATACTCGGTTAGTCACAGAACGGGAACGTAAGTATGCGCTGCCTTATCATCCACAACCCGGCATCGGGTCCCAGCTCCGATGAAATCTACGCATTCACGCACGCTCTTGCACAGGGCGGCGACGAGGTCGTAATGCGCTTTATCGGCGATGGCATGGAGCCCGAGGACGCGGTAGCGGACGTTCGTGAGTTCGACCGCGTAGTCGTTTCGGGCGGCGACGGCACCGTCTCCAACGTGCTCGACCAGATGCGCGGGTGCGGTGTCCCTACGCTCATCTTCCCCTCCGGCACGGCCTGCCTGTTCTTTAACAACATCGGTAATGCCCCCGAGGCGGCGGCGCTTGCCAAGGCTTGCCGCGCCGGCCGCACGGTCAAGGTGGACATGGGTGAGCTCTTTTGGATCGACGAGAACGGTAACGAGAAGCGCCACGGCTTTATCATCATCGCCGGCTCGGGCTTCGACGCCGAGATCATGATGAAGGCCGCCCCCACCAAAAACGACATTGGCGAGATCGCCTACTTCCTCTCCGCGCTCGCCACGCCCAACCCCACGGTGGCGCACTTTACCATTGAACACGACGGCATTGTCGAGGAGCTCGACGGCATCTGCTGCATGGCGGGCAATACCTCAGTCATCCAAAACGACATCAACCTGTTCCCCAACTGCCGCATGAACGACGGCATGGTCGACATCGTCGTTATTGAACCCGTGCGCACGGTGCAGCTGCTCCCCACGGTGATCACCGCCGCGCTCGACCCCGCTGGCAAGGTGCTCGGCCGCCCGCAGTTTAAGATTATCCAGACCAAGGAAGCCAAGATTACCTGCACGCCGTCGCTGGGCATGCAGTTCGATGGCGAGATCATCTCCAGCAACTCCGGTGTCTTTGGCGCCCGCGCGCTTCCGCAATGCCTCGACCTCATCGTCGACGAATTCTCTCCACTCGGAAAATAGGAGGACCCCGTGAACGACAACCCTATCATTGGCTTTATCGTCATCGTTCTGGCCATGCTCGTGGGCTACGCGATTAACGTAATCCACCGCCGGAAGAAGTAATTCCACATTGGTATGATATTCATCCAGTCATCGTCTCCCCCGTTGTTTATGCATTTGCCAAACAGCGGGGGATTTTTCTTCGCGCCCTGTGCAAGGCGCTTTATTCAGGTACAGTAATTGCAGGGTGCCTTTATTTAAGTAAAGCTACATAATGAGTATTCTTATCCGCTCATCGCATATTTTAGGACGCTCATCGAGAATTTCATCGAAATAGATGAATACTCTTTAGACTTCCTATAGGCTAGTAGATGTATTTATTAGCTGAGATTCCATACAGTTTTGTGGCGTCTCAACAGTTGGGAGGGATCATGAGGTTTACTCATCCCGTCAACACGCTCAAGAAGCTTGGCTGTGGCCTTGCATTCGGAGCAGCGGCCATTATGGCCATGCCGACTTCGGCGCTCGCCTGCACCCAGATCTACATGGGCAGCAAGCTCACGGCGGACGGCAACACGTACTACGGCCGCGCAGAGGACTTTAGCACGCGCTATATCAAGCACTTTGGCATTGAGCCTGCGCACAAGGACGGCAGCGAGTATACCTCGCTCGAATCCGGCTTTGAGTACAAGTCCAAGGGAGCGACCTACCGCTACACCTTCGTTCGCGACAACCCCTCTCAGTGGGAAGATCGCTACGACGCTTATTCCGAGGCTGGCATCAACGAGAAGGGCGTCTCCTGCTCTGCCACGCTGAGCACCTCCTACAACGAGAAGGCCGAGGAGGCCGACCCCATCACCGAGGAGACCGGCATCGGTGAGTACAACTACGCCAGCGTCATCCTGGGCGAGAGCGCTACGGCCCGCGAGGGCGTCGAGCTCCTCGGTAGCCTGGTCGACGAGCAGGGCATCTGCTCCAACGACCAGGTCATCATCGCCGACAACAACGAGACCTGGCTGTTCGCTGGCCTTTCCGGCCATCAGTGGATCGCTATGAAGCTCATCGACGATATCGCCTCGGTCAACCCCAACATCGGCAACCTTAACTACAAGGTTGACCTCGACGACACCGAGAACTGCCTCCACTCCAAGGACATTCAGACCATGCCCGAAGAGAAGGGCTTCGCCAAGTACTTCGACGACGGCCAGTTCGATGTCGCCGCAACCTATGGCGAGGAAATCAGCGATAAGGCCATGCATTCTTGGTCTCGCTATATCCAGGGTCGCGATTACTTCATGGCTCCGCTTGCCGAGGGCACTGACTACGAGATCGTCAAGGACGAGCGCGAAGATGCTCGCGCCACGACCGGTGCTCTGGTTCACGAGCTGCAGCCGTTGTTCTTTACGCCTGGCAAGTCCGACTGGAACACCTTTGAGATGATCCGCAGCTTCGCCGCTCGCGGCGAGAATGTCGCCGGCCTCAACGCCAACACCGACGGCGCCTATGCTATCGGCTCCAACCGCAACACCGAGATCCACACCTTCCAGATCCGTCAGGGCATGGATCCCGAGATCGCGACCATCCAGTGGGAGATGCTCTCCAACGCCGAGTTCTCCGTCGCTATTCCCTTCTACTCCGCACTGCTCACCGAGGTCAGCCCCTACTTCAGCGATCAGGATGTCTCCTTCGATCACTGTGAAGAGGAAGACGTCGTGAACAACGAGGAGCCCGAGAACTCCATCAACTACGTCCTCATGGACATCAACACGCTCGCCGAGGAAAACCGCGACAACTGCGCCACCGGCGTCCGCGCCTATCTCGACGCTCTGCAGAAGGAGCTCATCGAGCAGAACCTGACCGTCGACGAGGCCATGCAGGCTGCCGAGGGCACCGAGGCCCGCACCGCCCTGGCCAACAAGGCCGGCAAGGCAGCGACCAAGAACACCTACGTCAAGTGCAAGGCCATGCTCGAGGAGATGCGCGATTACCTCAAGAAGGGCGACTTCTCCGAGGCGTTCGTCCCGAGTGACTACGATGCCGACAACGACTGCCTGGTCGAGTCCATCACCTACGCCGACGAGGCCCTCTCCGATGAAGATGTAGCCGAGCCCGAGGTCGAGAAGGAAGAGGCCACCGAGGAGAAGTCCGAGGGCAACAACATGGCCGCCATGGCCGTTGGCGCCGTCGTCGTCATCGGTATCTGCGGCTTCGTACTCTATCGTCGCAAGAAGGCCTAAGAACCCCACACCTTAAGGTGCGGGCGGGATGGCCAAGGTCGCCCGCCCGCCCAGCCGCCCATTCGACCGGCGGGAAACGCCGCGAAATTCTTTTCAAAAAAGATTTCCCTGCACACACTTCGCTGTGCTATAGTGCAGCGCAACAGCAACTGGGTGCGACCGCGCCATGGCATCACGAAAGGAGCCACCAACATGAAGAACACGATGACGTCTCTCAACAACTGGTGGTGGCGTGATGCGAATACGATCGGTCGACAGTGAGTCCCTCACACCTGTTTTTGCGCTCTAGGTGATTGGAAGGCCTCCGGTTTCGACCGGGGGCCTTTTTCTATCTCGAGCCCGATCGCATTCGCATCACGCGCCTCCGCTTTTTCTCTTGCACTCCCCTTTCTGAAAGGACCTTCACCATGTCTCAGAACACCACCGCCGCCCAGCCCCGCACCGTCCAGACCGCTGACCGCGGCAAACTCGATGTTCGCGCCCTTGTCCTGCTCGCCATCCTGCTTGCCGCCGGCTTCATCCTCAACTTCACCGTCGGCAAGGCCATCTCCGGCATCTCGGGCGGCATGATTAGCCCCGAGTTCATCATCTCGGCCTTCTGCCTCACCATCCTGGTCGTTCGTCCCAACATTGGTCAGGCACTCGTCATCGGTCTCATCTCGGCGGCCGTAATCCAGATCACCACTACCTCCCCGTTTGTCGATTTTGCCGCCGAGGGCATCGCCGCCATACTTATGGCCGTCATTGTCAACACTGCCGCCAAGGATGGCCAAGTTAAGCCTGCCGTCGCCATCGTCGCTACGTTCGTGACCACCTTTGTCTCGGGCGTCATCTTCATGGTCATCAAGATGGCCATGCTCGGCGTAGTGGGCGAACTCGCCGCAGCCATGCTGCCCGTCGTCGCCATGACCGCCGTGTTCAACGCCATTCTGGTCGGCGCGCTCTATCTGCCCATCCAGAAGGCCCTTAGGCTTAACTAACCCGCTCGGCTTTACGAGCCACCCCATCTTGGCGTTCATTCGTCGCTCGCGTACCCAAGTACGCTTCGCTCCTCTTTCGCGCCAACCTGGGGCACCTCGTAAAGCCGTCTCCGTGCTTCACCACCAAAGACTGTCCCAAACAACGAGCTTTTGGGGATGTTCTTAAACGACTAGTCATGTAAGAACATCCCCAATGACTATGAAAGGTATCCATGGAAACGATCATCAACGTCGACGATGTCTCGTTCTCCTATGGCACGCAGACCGAGCAGGCGCTTAGCCACGTTTCTCTCAGCGTGAACAAGGAAGATTTCATCGGCATCATCGGGCCTTCGGGTGCCGGCAAATCAACACTTACCGCCTGCCTGTCGGGCGCCGTGCCCCACCACTACAGCGGAACCTTCTTTGGCTCCGTGTTCGTTGACGGGCACGACACCTGCGAGGTCTCGCTCACCGACATATCGCAGATCGTCGGCAGCGTGCTGCAAGACATCGACACGCAGATGGTCGCTTCGGTCGTTGAGGACGAAATGCTCTTTGGCCTCGAGAACTTTGGCGTTCCGCATGACCAGATCGAGCAGCGCGTGAGCGAGACGCTTAAGGCCGTCGGCATCAGCGACCTGCGCGACCGTGAGATAGCCACCCTCTCGGGCGGCCAAAAGCAAAAGGTGGCCATCGCTGCCATCCTCGCCATGCGCCCGCGCGTGCTGGTGCTCGATGAACCAACCGCGGCACTCGATCCCGTCAGCTCCACACTGGTTTTCGAAACGCTGCGCGAGGCAAACCGTAACCTCGGCATCACCATCGTCGTCGTTGAGCAAAAGGTCGCCCTGCTTTCGAAGTACTGCAACCGCGTACTGGTGCTCGATCACGGCCAGATCGCGCTGCAAGGCGAGCCACATGAGGTCTTTGCGCACACCGACAAGCTCCGCGCCATCGGCGTCGATTGCCCGCGCGTCACACGCATCTTCAACAGCCTCGAAGCCGATGGCTTGGCAAGCGGCACCCCCTGCCTGGATGTCGACGAGGCCGAACGCCTGATTACGGGCATCGTCGACCCCGCACACGCAAGCAGCGACGTTCAGGCGCCCGCAGGCTCCCCGCACGCACCGTCGCTGTGCCCGCATGCGAAAGACGCCGAGCCCGTGCTCGCCTTCGATCACGTTGAGTTTTCCTACCCCCATGGTGGCGCCGCCGTCAACGACCTCAACCTGACGCTCTATCCCGGCGAGCTCGTGGGCATTGTCGGCCAAAACGGAGCCGGCAAGACCACGCTCACCAAGCTGCTCACGGGTCTGCTTAGACCTGCATCGGGCAGCGTGCGCGTTACGGGCTTGGACACGGCATCGGTTCCCACGAGCCGCATCGCACGCGAAGTCGCAACCCTTTTCCAAAACCCCGACCGCCAGATTTGCAAGGACACCGTGCTCGACGAGGTCGCCTTTGGCCTAGAGCTTGCCGGCATCGACCGAGCCGAGGCCCTACGTCGCGCCCAGCTCGTCATCGACCGCTTTGGCCTGCCGGCCGACGATGCGCCCTTCTCCCTTTCGCGCGGCCAACGCCAGATGGTGGCGCTCGCCTCCGTCGTGGTCGTAGAGCCCAAGATCGTGGTGCTCGACGAGCCCACGAGTGGCCTGGACTACCGCGAGTGCATGACCGTGATGGAAACGGTGCGCACCATGGCCGAGCGCGGCTGCGCCGTTATCATGGTCTGCCACGACATGGAAGTCGTCTCGGACTTTGCCGAGCGCATCGTGGTGATGGCCGACGGTCGCATCCTCGATCACGGCCGCACGCACGAGCTGTTCTCGAACATCGAGCTCATGCAGCGTGCCCATGTTGAACCGCCCCAGGTTATTGAACTCTCACGCCGTCTGGCATCTTCCGTCTCGCCCGCCTTTGCACAGGTGAGCGAGGTCACCGATATCGTTCGCATTACCGAGGAGATGGTCCGCCGTGGTTAATGTCATCGACTATATGCCGGGCGACACGCTGCTGCATCGTCTGAATCCCGTCATCAAACTGGGTCTCGCCGCTGCCGTCGTCATTGGTATCTTTTTGTCCGACACCTACGTGGCGCTGTTGGGATTTCTGGCGCTCACGCTCGCGCTGGGAGCCTACGCCGGCGTCGTCGACCGCCTGTTCTCGCTGCTCAAGCTGC
This sequence comes from Collinsella sp. LCP19S3_B6, assembly GCF_052121815.1. Lineage (NCBI taxonomy): Bacteria > Bacillati > Actinomycetota > Coriobacteriia > Coriobacteriales > Coriobacteriaceae > Collinsella > Collinsella sp. LCP19S3_B6. The sequence goes on along the minus strand of NZ_JBQKDN010000002.1, from coordinate 66,377 downwards.
TGATTCCGCTCGCACTCATCATGTTAGCGCTGCAGCTAGCCTTTATGCGCGATGGCAACGTGGTGTGGGGCTTCGTCACCGACGAAGGCCTCATCACCGGCTCGAAGGCCTGTCTGCGCCTGTTGGGCGTAGCGCTGCCACTCATCCTGATGCTCATGGTGACCAAGCTCAACGACCTTGCCAATGCCTGTGTGGAGGTGCTGCACGTGCCGTATCGCTATGCCTTCACCTTTACCACGGCGCTGCGCTTTGTGCCGGTGTTTGGCCAAGAGATGAACGCCATTATGGAGGCACAGACTGCACGCGGCGTCGAATACGACACCAAAAATCCCATCAAGAAACTCAAGCTCATGCTGCCGCTGTGCGTGCCGCTATTGATCTCGAGCGTGGGCAAGACCGATGCCACCGCGCTTGCCGCCGAGCAGCGCGGCTTCTACCTGCGCACGCGTGCGAGCTCGTACAAGCGCTACCCCATCAAAGGCTTGGACATTGCCGTACTTATCGTCAGCATCGCCCTTATCGCCATCGGCTTCCTGTTCTAGCAATCGCTGGCAGCAACCAACAAATGCAAAAGGCCTCAGCTCGCACAAACGAGCCGAGGCCTTTACTGTTTTCCCAGATAAAACCTACCAAAATAAACCTGTCCCTTTTTGGCAGGTCGAGAGCTACAGGCGGTAGGGGGCACCGCTGCGGATGATGGACTCGCGTACCAAAACGTCCATGGCGTCGAGGGTGATCTCGGGCATCTCGCGATACTTTTGCAGCACCGAAAGCTCCGTGCAGGCCAGAATGACGCGGTCGCAGCCGCTGCGGGCAAACTCCCACATCACTCGGTCAAACTTATCCATATCGGGCTCGCGTCCCGCCTTCACGTCATCGTAAATAAGCGACATCACATCGGCCTGGCGCTTCTCGCTGGGATAGACGACTTCGACGCCCGCCGCCTCGCACTCGCGACCGTAGACGCCGGCACCCACGGTGCCATCGGTACCCATGATGCCGATCTTGCGCACCGGCTCGGCCGGCATGCTCAAGTTGGGGTCGAACTCGCACTCCCCCATCACCACGCCGGCAAGCGCATAGCGCACCGACTCGCGCGGCATATGGATGATGGGGACCGAGGTAAACGACTGAATCTGATCGTAGAAGTAGTGCGACGTGTTGCAGGGAATGGCAATGTGTGCGCAGCCCAGCGTCTCGAGCGCCTGCGCACATTCCTTCATGGTCGCCAGCAGCTCGGTATGGTCGCCGGTCTTAATGGCCAGCGTACGGTCGGGCATGGTCGACTTAGAGAGCACCACCATGTCGATATGTTCCTGATCGCGGGCGGCCGCCGTGTGACGCACCACCTGGTCGTAGTAATACGACGTGGCCTCGGCGCCCATACCGCCGATAACTCCCAGCTTTTCCATCGCCGCCTCCTTGGTGACGCTCACAGCATTGCGCGTATCATACCCGCGCCCGTCCGATACAAACCGGGCGGGCGCGACGTTCATCCTATTTGTAATACGTCTTAAACAGCTTAAAGTGACGCAGCTTGGTGTGCCACATGCGCAGCCAGCGGTTAAAGACAAAGTCGCCCTTCATAAACGAGGGGTCGGCGGCCTTACCCTCCTTGACCAGGCGATGCGCCTTAGCGCGCAGCTCGGGATCCTTGACGTATTTATCGACCACGCCCATGGGGACAACCATCCACAGCGCCTCGTTCTGCGCCGTCACAAACTCGGGCTCAAACGGGCGGTTGTACACATACTCGTCCACTACGTACTTGGCAACGTTAAAGCCACTGTTGGTGACGTAGTAGTTACTGCGGCCCTGGCGAGTGTTGAAGTCGAAGAACTTAAACGAACCGTCGCGCTCGTCGTATTTGACGTCAAAGTTGGAGAAGCCCGTAAACTTGAGGTCCTCGAGCAACTTGCGCACGCCGCCCATGAGCTCGTCATTGGGCTCGGTGATGATGCAGGCGTGGTTGCCAACGCCGTGAGGCTGGTGCTCCTCGAGCAGCACGTGGCCCAGGCACATCATGCGCACCTTGCCGTTACGGTCGGAATAGCTGGTAAGCACGCGCATGTACTCGTCGTTGCCGGGCACGCGATCCTGCAGGATCAGATCATCGGTGTAGCCACTCGCATATACATCACGAATGACCTGCTCCAGCTCGGCGCGATCGGCGATCTCGTAGGCCTTCTTCTGGCCCTCGAACTCATGCTCCCACCACATGATGCCGTCGGAAGGCTTCAGGATCATCGGGAAGGGAAAATCGATCTGGTCGAGCACCTCGGCAGGAGCCTCGCCCTGGGCGTTGAGCATGGCCATGGTAAAGGTAAACGTATGCGGATAGGGAACACCGTGCTTCTCGCACAGCTCGTAGAAGATTTCCTTCTTCTGGCACTGTTCGAGCATGCTGTAGGGCGCATAGGGCGCGATGACGTTTGAGGCAAGCTCACCGGCATCCTGAGCCTGTGCGGCAAGCGCGACATAGTTGTCGCCGCAGCCCATGAGAATAATCTTCTTATCGGGATTGGCCTGCGCGACACCGTTAATGGTCTCGATCATGACCGGCATGGTGTCGATATCAACATTGGGCGTGTAGTCGATAATCTGGCTGCGGTACGCAGGACCGGTCTGGTACTTGCCAAAGACCAGGCTCTTGACCTGATACTCCTCGTAAAAGGCGCGCGCCACCGAATAGGCGTTGATGTCGCCACCGAGCAGCACGGGGATAAACTCGCGCTCTGTAAACTGCAATGCCATGGAAACTTCCTATCTAGAACTGCCCACGACGGGCGGTCTTTATGCAACCTGTTTATTTTAGCGTGCCGGACCGTTTCCTCCTAAAGCTCCACTGTATCTATGACAATCAACGCAATTATCCAGCATGAAGGCCGCGCTCACCGCCGTATGACAAACGGCAATGAACCCACCGTTGTTGTAGGGTTCAGCATATTGATACCCCCGAGTGAAAGGCGCACGCGTGCTCCAGGACCTTCCAATCGATAACCCCATCCTCGATGCCGCAAAACGCGAGTTGGCGCAGCGCGCAAGCGACTGCTCCTCTGCGCACCGCAAACGATGCTTACGACGGTGCCGCCTACATCGCCTCCATCAATACATCGGCGCACAAAGGCACGCGCAAGACACCCGTCGCCGGCGGACACGATACCGCCATCGAGCAGTTTGGCCTCGTCTCCGATGCCCACGCCGGGGACAACATCAGGGTAATCAAACTCGGCGACGGCACCTGTTCGTTCACCCCCGCCCAGGCGCTCAACGAAGTAGGGCAAGCTCGCCGCAATGGGACCTTATAGCCACAAACCCCAACGTTGAGATAGCTTTCACAGTCCAAAGCCCGTCCCAAACAGGCCCCCGTAACGTTAAAGTTGAACTCTATGGTTTCTCAACAATTCGATATAACTGCAGGTCAAAGCCAAAGTCTCAAGTTCAACTTGACCCTTTAAAACCTTTAAGGTTCAAGTTGAGGTCGAAAGCAGTAGTAGAATACCTGAGGAACAATAACCTACGATTGATTGCAGAGGGACTGGATGCAGCATTCGAATCATCGCACCGCAGCGCTCATCGCGTCGAAGCCGGCTCGTATCATCACGAGCGCCGCGCTCGCCGTTGCGTTGACGGCCACGCCGATGCTCTCCCCCGTCGCGGCGTATGCCGCCTCGCAGGCAACGCAGGATCAGCTTGCCGCCGCCCAGCAGAAGATCGAAGCCGCCACGAGCGCCTACAACGATGCCCGCACCAAGCTCGGCGATCTGCAGAAGCAGATTGACGCCAACGAGGCAAGTATCGAAAAGATCGAGGCGAAGCTTCCCGATCAGCAGGAAAAGGCATGCACCGCCATGCGCGATCTGTACAAGTACCAGAAGGGCACCAACCCCATCGTGAGCTTCCTGGTCAACGCACAGAGCCTGGGTGAGTTCATCACGACCTGCAAATACACCAACCAGATCACAAGCTCGAGCGTCGACGAGATCGAAGAGCTCAATAACATGCAAACCGAACTCGAGCAGAACAAGGCCGAGCTCCAGCAGGCCAAGTCTCAGCTTGAGGCAGAGCAGAAAAACGCCGAGGATGCGCTGGCGCAGGCCCAGCAGCTCCGCAGCGAGGCACAAGCAAAAGCCGAGCAGGAAAATGCCGCCGAGCTTGCCAAGCTTGAGGCCGATAAGGCCGCTGCCGCCGAGAAGCTCTCGGGCGAGGGCGTGAGCGGCAGCAATTCCAGCAGCCAGGCCACCAACGCCAACACCACCATCGACACCACGGTGAACAACGCCAACACCGGTAGTTCCGATTACGATTCGTTCATTAATGAGTGGACGAGCCGCATCGACAATTACCTCGCCGGCTCCCCTATGGCAGGCCAGGGCTATAACTTTGCCGTCGCCGCTTGGAATACCGGTGTCGACCCCCGTTGGTCCCCCGCCATCGCCTGCATCGAGAGCACCAAGGGTGCTTATTGCGCCAATTCTTACAACGCCTGGGGCTGGAGTGCACGTGGCGGCGGTTGGCGCAGCTTTGGCAGCTGGAGCGAGGGCATCTTCGCTCACGTTGCCTATCTGGGCGCCAACTACGGCTCCACCCTTACCCCGGCTGCGGCCAAAAAGTACTGCCCACCCACGTGGCAGGACTGGTACAACAAAGTCGCCGCTCAGATGAACCGCATCTAAGTGCAACTGCAAAGGGCCCCAATGGGGCCCTTTTCTTTTAGGTAGCGGAGGTATCGACGACGCCGGTCGCATTGGCAACCGCGACTATGACGATCATGCATAGGAGCAGCACACCCAATGCCTTGAGCCAGAGTTTCGCGAGTTTCTTACCGCGATAGCTGTCGAGCAGTGCGAATCGCCGACGTAGACGGCGCTTATCGAGCAGCGCAAAATGCATAAGCGCCATAAGGCCATCGACAAAGAAAAAATACTCGATTATGAGAAGCCACGTCGGGTAGCTTTGGTTTGCTCCCGTGGGTCGAAAGACGGCAAAGTGACTTCCGGCAAAGAACACAAGCAGCGAGAAGCAGACGAGCGTATTCCAAATGCGCCCCAGGGACTCCGGAACGCGAGAGAGCAGACCGCATGCAGCGGAGGTGGCAGGCCTAGGAAGCCTTGCGGGGTTCTGGAGCCTTTGGGGCGTCAACAACGTCTCCGAGGCCGGAGTACGGACAGGCGCAGGCGCAGGAGGCCGCACGGGGCGACTCAGATCGTATGCCGCGCACGTCGCCCGTCCCAACGCTTCCGCACTTGCAAAGCGCTTGGCCGGATCGAGCGCCATCGCCATGCAAACGACATCGGCAAGTGGAGTGGGAATGCCGCGCACCTCGCATTGCTCGCGCATGTCGAGCCCTGGTTTAGGGTCGACTCCCGTCAAACAAAAGAACAGCAGGGCACCGAGCGCGTAGACGTCGCTTCGCACGCTCGTCTGTCCAAACCCATACTGCTCGGGAGGCGCATAGGGCCGTGTCCCAAACTTGACAGTATCGGCATCGGCGCCATCGCGCCACACGCGCGCGATCCCCAAGTCGATAATCACCAGCGATGAAAACGTCAGGCCGTCATCAGGCGTATAGTTGGCACCTGTCACGATGATATTCGACGGCTTGAGGTCGCGATGGATCACCGGCGCCGAAGCCTCCCCCGCCATTGCAAAACCGGCATGGAGCTCGCCCACGGCGTCGCAAAGGACAGGATACAATTCACGCGCATAATCGGGAGCGGCTCCCAGACGGTCCACCAGTGCCCCGAGTGTCTCCCCTTCGATGTATTCCATAACCACGTTGAGCTCGTCGCCCGCACGACGACAATCGACGATTCTGGGCAGGTGCTCAAAACGCCCGCCTGCCCGCTGAGCGGCAAACAGACGCTCGTATGCCCCGCCGATTTGAGCCGAAGCATCGATGCGCTTACGGACAAAGGGACCGAGCGAACCACCGCCGGTTCCTTCAAAGTACACGAGCTCGGTTGTTTCAACGGACGAGCGCTTAAGTACACGCTCCACGCGATAGCTGTCGTCGCGATCGAGCAACGCGAGGTGCTCGGCAAGCGCTGCAGTCAGCTCGTCATTGGAATATGTTGGGGTCTGAGTATCCATAGCCTCCATCATAGCGCAGGGCGCAGACACCCCATGGCATCCGCGCCCCGTTCGTTTGCATCGTTGTTCGACAGCTCCGCCAGCTCGGATATCAGCGGCTAATTCACCGTCTCCTCGCCAAAGCGATACAGCTCCTCGTTGACCTTTTGGAGGCTGCACCCGCGATCGATGCAAAAGATGATAATCGCATCGCGGCGGTCCTTGCAGTTAAGGACGCTTACCCCGGCAGCCGTCAGCGCACGGTTGGTCTCTTTGAGCGTCAGCGCCATCGCAAAGGCAATCTGCAGTACCTTATTGCGACTCGGATGACGCGCACCGGTAAAGATCTGATAGCCAAAGGTCTCATTGAGATCGGCCATACGAACCACGCGCGAGCGCTCCAAGCCCTTTTCCTGCAGTAGCTGCTTCAGGTAATCCGAAAGCGACGGGGCGGCAAAGTCGTGCTCCCTGATATAGCCATCGATGTTCGGCGCATCGAGAAGCTCATTGAGCAACTCCTCGGTCAGCTTTTTATCGGGCATACGACTTCACCTCCCATCCGGCGCAACGGTAGCGACATGCTAGGCCAGCACCCAGCTTGCAGTGGCAGACTTATCAAACATGTTGGCAAAATACAGTGCCTTCTTGATATCGCCATCAAAGTAGATATTGCCCGCCACGGAGCCACCGGCGGAAAGGGTACCAGACTGCAGCTCATCGGAGCCCTCGCTGTAGTAACCCTGATTCTGTTGGGCGCCGTTGGCGTCCTCGCCCTTCCAGTCGTAGATATTGTAATCTGCGCCCTCATCGCCATTGTTGACGTACGTGACGTGAATGCCCGTCATGGTCGAACCGTCATAATTTGTAAGGCCGGGCTGGACGGAATCGACAACGACGGAAAGACCGGCAGCTGTGGTCACCGTCGTGCCAACCGCCAGGTCAGTCGTAGGCTGCTCTTCCTTCTTCGCCTCTTCCTTCTTGTCGCCATCGCCAGCGTCCTCGGTGACAGTCGCCTTATCGCTACCACAACCGGCAAGAAGACCGGCAGTCCCCAAGGCGACGGTGGCGAATGCGCCAAGTGCAGCGCGACGGCTCAGCAGCACTTCGTTTTCGAGCTTTTTCATTATGCATCCTTCCTACGATCCGGCTACCGCGCCGGTACACAGCACATCGTAGAAGGCAGCGAGCTCAAATTCATTAGCTGGGAGCTAATGGGGGGTTGTAAGCCAGATTGGTACTGGATTGAGAAGATGCCTGTTCAGATGGAGCGGTGATTGAGGCTGCAGCTTGATACCAAAGCGCCCTTGCCGCGCCTCTGGCCGACGTTAGCCGCACCCCTCTCACCTGCAAGATGCCCATGAGGGGGGGCTGCCCGTCGAAGATAGCGCGCATGGTGTTCGACGATTCCGTCGCCCCGCTATCGAATAAAAGGTATGGTCCTAAGATCACTCAGGCAATAAAGCAATAGCGCTGCGGTATATCTCCCCGTGCTTTAAGTCGGCATCAGCCACCTCAGGCAAGCGATTCAAATCACGGCACCCCTATGCCAGCTCGCGAAGCCTCCCGAGCGCCAGCCTGAACCACTCCAGATCGTCCTCATCAGGCACGCTATCGTACTTCCAGTGCGTTATATAGCGCCACCGAGAGAAGACGCCGCTGCCCAGAAGCCCAACGTCGTCTATGGTGTCTATGTCCTCTCGCAGTCCTTCGGCCGTACCGGAGCGCGGATATGCCCCGGCAAAGGCCTCGCCAAAGTCCATGTGCCAACCCAGGCCGAACATGTCATGGGCCAACGCGTGGAAGTCGCGGGCGGGACCGTCCAGCGAATCCTCGAAGCGCTTAACGAACCTGCACAGGTCATCACCGTAAGCCCCGCCGAACAAATAAGGCTCAATCACGTCCTTGCCGCGCAAGGCCTCTAACCACTCGGTCGGAATGCCCTCGTATCCGTACAGGATGCCGGCCAATCCACCGGCCACGCAAGCCGTGGTGTCGGTATCGTCGCCCAGGTTCACGGCGGTCAGTACGCAGTCGCGGTAGTTGTCGGTATGTTCTAGGCACCAGATGGCGGCGTGGTAAGTATCCCACACGTAGCCGCCGCTGGCACCAGCTCTGTCCTCACTCTCGCAGCCGGCGTGCCCGCTGTAAAGCACCTCGCGGGCATAGGCGATCATGTCCACGCAGGCCTGGCAGCAGTCGTCGGTAGCGTGGGTGATCGCGCTGACCTCCCTTATGTCGCAGTCGGAGCATTCCATAAACACCATAGGCAGGCAACGCATGAGCGAGCCGTTGCCCTTGCTGTATTCGCTTGTGAGCCCGTAACCCGTATCGAGCGCCTGCCTGGTGGCGTTGCCGTAGTCGAAGACGTTCCCGTCGGCGGTGTATGCGCCTTCGTTTATCCAATTGCGGAACTTGACGAGGATATCGTCGCAATTGATATCGCCGAGCTCGCGGTAGCTGTCGCACAGCGCGAGCGCCATGGACGTGTCGTCGCTCCATGTGCCCGCAGGCTGGTTGTGCGTGCCGAGGCTCACCATGTCCGTGCAGGTAAAGCTGCCGCGCGGCCTGAACTCGTAGGGCACGCCGAGCGCATCGCCCACGGCCATGCCGTACACGCAGTCCCTCACCGTCCGTAACAAGCCCATGGCGCGCACCTAGTTCCAGTTCATGCCGAACTTGCGCGAGCAAAGCACGTCTTTCCAGTGACTCTCGCGCTCGCACACCTCGGCGGTGGTCATCTTGGTGTCGCACACCTCTAGAATGGAGTAGGTGAAGTTTTCCACGATGTACCCAGTTCCGTGCTCGGCCACGATGGCCTTGAACTCCTTGTTGCCGCCAGTCGGGTCCATGGGGTTGGCATAGGCGCTCCAGCGCTGCCAGATACCCAAGTCCGCGCCCGCGTCCTTCTTGCTGTCGCCCGAGGCCGAACCCACGTAGAGTTTCCCCGTCGCGGTGTCGGTGATGCAGTAGACGCCCTTCACGTTGTCCAGCGCCCAGTACCAGTCGGAGCCCACGCTGGCGATAACGGCCTGCAAGGTCTTGTGGTCGATACACACGTACTTGTAGCCAGGAAAAGGGGCAACGTTGCCCAGGCTCATCGAGTACTCGTACACTACGGGCTCGAAGTCGTGCATCGTGTTCTCGTAGAACTTGTTGTAGATGTCGCGCCCGATAGGCTTCTTCAACTTGATGATGAGGCGCTTGATGTAGGCCTCGTAGTCGGGAAGAAGCGTCAACTTGTAGCCCACGCCGCCCAGCACCTCGGGTACTGCCTTCTCCACTTTGTGCATGCCGCCGAAGATGAAGTACTCGGGCCCGTAGGTGTAGTACTGTGCGAACGAGAGCAGGTAATCCGCATGGTTGAGGTTGTTATTCGCTTGTCCCGTCGCGCTCCTCCACGCGTTCATCTCGTACCATCGCGAGCCGCTATCGGTCTTCTCGGGGGTCGAGGTGTCCTTCAACAGCATGTCGTACGCGCGCACGTTCACGTCGCCAGCATTCATGTTGAATTTGATCTTTGTCTTCTCTGGGTGCGCCACCGGCATCAAATCCCTGAGCGTTATAACAGCATTTCCCTTGTTAATTCCGCCGTTTCAGTTTGAAAAGCCTGTAGGTCGAATCATACCACTCGCTTTCCAGACGAAAATTAGCGCTCGGCTAACCGCTCTGCTGTTGTCGTTTCTTATGGCGAAGAAGAGCACGAAGCCGATAAGCCCCGCGCCCGTGTTTATGCCTTGTTTGGCGATTGTTCGTGATGTGCCCGCACAGCTATTTTTGGTGAATAATCCGAAAGTAAGGAAGATAAGCGCGAATCATCCACGCCACCATCCGTCTCGCCCGCACTCGGGCAATATGCAGTGCCCGCTCCTGATCGGCCGTCCCTAGCGCCGGCGCGAACTCTTAGATGGCGTCTTTTGCGCTCATCACCTTGCGGAAGACGGTCGCGTCCTGCTTGCCGATGGGAATCGCGATCTTCTTGCCGCCCGCGCGTCGCACTCCGTCTTGAACAACATGTCCCATCCGCCCCCTCGCCTCATCCTCAAAAGGCTCGTCGAAGCCTAGCCCACCGTGACGGATTCCCCGGTAAAGGTGCTAACGAGCAGCAAAACAAAGAACACAAGGTAGCCGATGCTCAACAGGTAGGCGGTAACCAAAAAGACAATCCATCCCACATCGGTCTTGCCGTCGGCATGGCGTTGCTCGCGATTGCGGCAGAGCCAAATCGTCACGCCAATGGCCACGATCAGCAACACGAGTGCCGCTGCCGCCAACCCGGCAAGCGCAAACATAACGCCAATGCTCACAGCAATAACCGGAAGCAACAACAAGCCGCATCCACACCCACCGGGACTATAAACGGCAGACTGTCGGCGTCGCCCCATCGTCACTCCAACCTCAACATCTTTGAACACTACAATGCGATAGCCTGCTGAACAGGAACGATCTTATCCAGTTCCGGCTCGATGCGCCTCTTTTCCGCCTCGAGGTCAAACGCTATCTGGGCGCGCAGCCAATAACCATCCGTTAGGCCAAAGTAGCGGCAAAGGCGAAGATCGGTGTCAGCCGTAACACGACGCCTCCCCAAAATAATCTGCCCAATACGCTGTGCCGGAATCCCGGTCTCCTTAGCAAGACGATATTGAGAAATGCCCATAGGAACAAGAAATTCCTCTTTGAGAAGTTCACCAGGAGTCACCGGTGACAGCAAATCGGGCGCGGTCTCATCACTTGTGATAATCGACGATTTCGACATTCCAGGCCATCCCCTGTCTCCACTCAAAGCAGACCCGATAGCGCTCATTAACACGGATACTATATTGGCCGGCGCGATCGCCCTTCAACGCTTCAAGACGATTGCCCGGAGGAACGCGAAGGTCATCAAGTGAAGCACAAACCTGCAGTTGACGAATCTTCCTCAATGCGACCCGCTCAAAGGGCACGAACCTCCTGACCCGCACACCCATTGCAAAACGTTCGGTATCCTCATCTTTGTACGATGCAATCATAGTATCGCCTTACGTTAATAACGTCAAACGTTTCTATAGACATACATCTCTATTATACCGTACATTTGTTCGTATTTTCTAGAACATGCGCCCGCGCCGATTAACCAAGCAAAAGCAATCGTTTGTAGACATCGAGGCCCTTGAGCAATATTTCCTCGTCAAAGAGCATGGTATCGGTGTGAAGGGCGCTCGTGGCATAGGCGGGACAGCCATCCGAATCGCTCGGGTTTTCTTGCGCCTCTGGCACGCCCGTGCCCAGCAAGAAGAACACGCCCGGCAGATGGCGCTGATAGAACGCAAAGTCCTCGGCAATTAACAGCGGCTCCTCCACAAGCTGCAGGCCGGGCAAGACAGGCGTGACGCTGGCAAACAACTCGGGGTCGTTGTCGACCGGCGGATAGCCCTCGGCAAAGTCGAGATCGTACGTGCAGCCCGTTGCGGCACAGGCATCGTCCAGCACGCGGCGCACGCCTTCGCGCGCCCGGTCGAACATGTCGTCCGTAAACACACGCAGGCTTCCGGCCACATGGGCCTCCCCCGCCACCGCGTTGCAAACCGTACCGGCCTGCAGCAGACCAAACTTGCCGATACAGGGCTCGTCGGTGCCCAGCTCGTCCATCAGCTCGCGCTCGGCAACCAAAAACTTCGCTGCCGCCAACGCGGCATCGTGCGACTCCTCGACCGGCACGCCATAGGTCTTAGCAATATGGATGCTCGTACCGTGAATATAGATATGCGTCTCGCTCGAACGCGCCAGCAGCGGACCGGAACAGCTCGCCAACGCGCCGGCAGGCAGATCGGGCCACACATGGAAGCCAAAAATGCGGTCGGCCCCATAGCGCTCGAACACGCCGCTCTCGCATACCGTCTTGGCACCACCGGTCGTTTCCTCGGCCGGCTGGAACACAAAGAGCACGTTACGCCTCATGGCGCCCGGCTGCTCGCGAATCGTACGGTCGACATACGTCGCGGCGGCAAGTGCCATGGCCATGTGACCGTCATGTCCGCAAGCGTGCATCTTGCCGGGATGGGTCGAGGCAAAGGCCGCCCCTGTCGCCTCCTCAATGGGCAGCGCATCCATATCGGCGCGAATCGCCGTGGCATGCGCGGCATCAACGCCGGCGTCGAAGAAAGCGCAGACGCAGCTGGGGCACGGATGGGTCACTTCGCAGGTGAGCGGTGCCAGCACGCCCTCGATATAGGCAATGGTTTGCGGAAGATCGAAATCGAGCTCCGGAATGCGATGGAGATCGCGCCGATAGCGACGGAGTTCTTGGAGCTCGGTCATAGAGGATCCCTTCGTGAGGCACATCTGTTGCAACTTATTGTGATACAGGATTGTGGCGCACATGTTTCCAGCATATCCCTGCATTTTTTAAACGTTATATACGAATACTCTTGTTTGGTAAAGTGCAACGTGATAGGGTCTTTACCACTTGATAGAGGCGCGGGCACGAAGAGCCGCGGGCGAGCCGGCAGGCTTTGACCCCGCGGGGAGGCGAAACCCGCCGAACTGGGTTTTTCGGGCACGAACAACCTGGTGGGCCTGTGGGAAACACCCACAGGACTGTCTGCAGCAATGCGGGAGCGCTATCCGGACATTGGGTCCACGCTATGCGGATTCGATGCGCAGATGGCGCCGTCTGGATAGCGAGGTTTACGGGACATGGCATTGACCCCCAACGAGGCATATGCGGCCAAGCAGCCGTTTGTGGACAAGGAGACGCTCGAGCATATCGTCGAGCAGTTCCCCACGCCGTTTCATCTATACGACGAGGCGGGCATCCGCCGCAACATGCAAGAGGTGCGCGACGCCTTTGCGTGGAACCCGGGCTTTAAGGAATACTTTGCCGTCAAGGCCAACCCCAACCCGGCACTCATCTCCATTCTCAACGAATACGGCTGCGGCTGCGATTGCTCGAGCTATACCGAGCTCATGATCGCCCGCTCGCTGGGTATCACGGGACACGACATCATGTTCTCGTCCAACGACACGCCGGCTGCGGACTTTGAGCTCGCCGACAAGCTGGGTGCCATCGTCAACTTTGACGACATCAGCCACATCGAGTTCTTTGAGCGTGTTGCGGGGCCCATCCCCAGGACGGTCAGCTGCCGCTTTAATCCGGGCGGCCTGTTCCAGCTCTCCAACGGCATCATGGACAACCCCGGCGACTCCAAATACGGCATGACCACCGAGCAACTCTTCGAGGCCTTCCGTATGCTCAAGACCAAGGGTGCCGAGGACTTTGGCATCCACGCCTTCCTTGCCAGCAACACCGTCACCAACGACTATTACCCCAAGCTCGCGCGCATCCTCTTTGAGCTTGCCGTGCGCCTGGAGCGCGAGACCGGCGCACACGTCGCCTTCATCAATCTATCCGGCGGCGTCGGCATCCCCTACCTGCCCGAGCAGCAGGCCAACGACATTCACGCCATCGGCGAGGGAGTGCACGCGGCATACGACGAGATCCTGGTCCCCGCAGGCATGGGCGATGTGGCAATCTGCACCGAGATGGGCCGCTTTATGATGGGCCCCTACGGCTGCCTGGTCACCAAGGCCATCCACGAGAAACAGATCTACAAGGACTATATCGGTGTCGATGCAAGCGCCGTCGATTTGATCCGCCCCGCCATGTATGGTGCCTACCACCACATTACGGTGATGGGTCAGCCGGGCGGCGCCGACAAGGGCACAGCGCCCGTCACGAACACCTATGACATCACGGGCAATCTGTGCGAGAACAACGACAAGTTCGCCATCGATCGCGAGCTACCGCATATCGACATGGGCGACCTGCTTGTAATCCACGATACCGGTGCGCATGGCTACTCCATGGGCTACAACTACAACGGACGGCTGCGCTCCGCCGAGGTCCTGCTGCGCCCCGATGGCGCGGCCGACCTCATCCGCCGCGCCGAGCGCCCGGGCGATTACTTTGCCACGCTCGACGTGCTGCCGTGCGGCCGAGAACTGTTGGCCAAGTCGCGCGCCGAAAGTGCCCGCCGCCGCGCCCAAGACGAGCGCCTGGCAGTCGCCGCCCAATGGAACAAGCGCATCCAGATCGCCGAAGCGAAGGAGAAGAACATGGACATCCGCAATCTCGAGGGCTCAATCGTCGCCCTGGTTACGCCGTTTAAAAAGGACGGCAGTGTCGACTTTGATGCGCTTGAGCGCCTTATCGATTTTCACCTGCAAAATGGCACCGACGCCATCCTCGCCCTGGGCACCACCGGCGAGAGCGCCACGATGACCGACGACGAGGACAACTCCGTTGTCGCCGCGGTGGTCAAGCAAGTTGCAGGACGCGTCCCCGTCATCGCCGGCTCGGGCTCCAACTCCACGCAGACCATGCTCACCAAGTCGCTCACTTACCAGGGCTTGGGAGCCGACGGCCTGCTGCTCATTACCCCCTACTACAACAAATCCAACGAAGAGGGTATCTACCAGCACTTTAAGACCGTCGCCGATGCCGTAGACATCCCCTGCATCCTGTACAACATCCCCGGCCGCTGTGGCTGCGGCATCAGCGAGCGCAACGTGGAGCGCTTGGCCGCGCACCCCAACATCATGGGCATTAAGGAAGCCTCGGGCAACGTCGCCTACGCTGCCAAGATCGCCCACCTGCTGTCCGACGACTTCCGCATGTACTCGGGCGAGGACGCGCTCACCGTGCCGCTCATGAGTCTGGGTGCTTCGGGCACCATCAGCGTGTGGGCCGACGTGCAGCCGCAGCTCGTACATGACATGTGCCGCGCCTATCTGGACGGTGACGTGGCACGTGCCCGCGATATCCAGATTGCCGGCCAGCCGCTCATCAATGCCCTCTTTAGCGAGGTCAACCCCATCCCCGTCAAGGAAGCGCTCGCCCAGATGGGTATGATCGAGGCAAACTACCGCATGCCGCTGTGTCCCATGGCAGACGACACGCGATCCGCACTTACCGATGCTCTGAAGGGAGCTGGTCTGCTTGATTAAGACCGTCATTATGGGAACGGGCCGCATGGGCTCGCTCATCCGCACTACCGCCGAGGGTATTGTCGACGCTGCCGGAGAGCCCGTTTTTGACATCGTCGCCCAGATCGGCTTCGACTTGTCCGAGCTCGAAAGCACCCCGGCGGCTGACGTCATCATCGACTTCTCGAACGTTGCGACCTTCGACACCGTCGTCGTCTATGTCGAGCGCACGGGTGCGGCGTTGGTCTCGGGCACCACAGGCTATACGCCCGAGCAGATGGATCGCCTGCGCGAGCTGGGTCAGAGCGCCCGCGTCATGCACTCCGGCAATTACTCCATCGGTATCGCAGCCCTGCGTCATCTGGTGGCACAGGCCACGCGAGAGCTGCCCGGCTTTGACTGCGAAATCGTCGAGACGCACCACAACCAAAAGGTCGACGCCCCCAGCGGCACTGCCAAGTTGCTGCTCGACGCCGTCGTCGAAGCCGAGCCCGAGGCAGGCTACCACCCCGTCTATGGCCGCGAGGGCATGTGCGGAGCGCGCGACCCCAAGGAGATCGGCGTGCACTCGCTGCGCGGCGGCACTGTCGCCGGCGTGCACGAAGTGAGTTTCTTTGGCCAGGACGAGGAGGTCACGCTCGCGCATCGCGCCACGAGTCGTCAGATCTTTGTCAACGGCGCCTTGGCAGCCGCGCAGAAGCTCGTCACCCGCGAACCCGGCTTCTATACGTTCGACCAGGTCATGTTTGCCTAACCAGGTATCAACCGGATCCACCCAAAGGAGAGACCGCAAATGAGCAACGCAGCCGAAATGGATGCACAGGAGATTATCAACTATATCGCCACCGCGCCTAAGAAGACGCCCGTCAAGCTGTACGTGCGCGAAAAGCCGGGCATGAAGGTCCAGTGGGGCAGTGCGCATGTCTATGGCGGCCGCCGTGGCAAGACTGTATTTGGCGACTGGGATGAGCTCAAGGCAATCCTCGACGCCAACGTCGATTCCATCGACTACTACGATGTGGAGAACGACTGCCGCAACTCCGCCGTGCCCATGCTCGACCTCAAGGGCATCAACGCCCGCATCGAGCCGGGTGCGATCATCCGCGACCGCGTCGAGATCGGCGACCGTGCCGTCATCATGATGGGCGCCATCATCAACATCGGCGCCGTCATTGGCGATGGCTCCATGATCGATATGGGCGCCGTGCTGGGCGGTCGCGCCACCGTGGGCAAGAACTGCCACATCGGCGCCGGCACCGTGCTGGCAGGCGTCGTGGAGCCCGCCAGCGCCACGCCCGTCATCATCGAGGACGACGTTATGATCGGCGCCAATGCTGTGGTCCTGGAAGGCGTGCGCGTGGGCAAGGGTGCTGTCGTTGCCGCCGGCGCCGTGTGCGTCGAGGACGTCCCCGCTGGTGCCGTCGTGGCCGGTGTCCCCGCCCGCGTCATCAAGATGCGCGACGAGAAGACCGACAGCAAGACCGGCCTCGAAGAGGGCCTGCGCCAGCTGTAGGGTTACGCGGTTTTACCAAACCGCGTAACTTGTCGACGCTCCAAACGGCCCAGAGCGGCAATCTGACGTTCAATCGTCGGGCATGACCAGAAGGTCAATGCCCTCCTCTTTCACGTCACCTTGCTCGCTCTGGGTCGTTTTCGCTGACTTATGCTCAACCTGCAACGTGATTAAGCCCCAAGTAAAAAGGCCGAATCCCTCGTCCGAGGCTTCGGCCTTCATCATCTCAGGGTTCCGTCGTATTCAACCATGGCGGGTTGCTTTGACAGGCGCCCTACGGCCGTCTTATAGACCTCGAAACAATCGCGCCGTGCTACTGCCACGATCTCGGCAATCTCAACCATTCCGTCCTCTCGGATTCGGAAAACCATTTTGAGTCCCGCATTCCGCCATTTAATCTTTTTGCAGCCGGCGAGCTCGCCGTGAAGCGGCGTTCCGATTTCATCAGCGCGCGTCTTTAATTTTGCGACGGCAATACGGACGAGCCTGCGCTGGGATCCATCTAGTTTTTGATATTCCTTCTCGACGTCTCGATTCAAAAAGCCGACAACAAAATGCCCGCTCATTCGAAAAGGTCCTCGTCGGGAATCGCGTCCGGATCCATCGACTCAAGCTCCGCGAGCTCCTCGGCAGTTAAGGCGTCCTCAAACGGAACAAACTCATGCGGACCATGCTTGGCTCGATCCGCAGCGATGCGATTTATCTCAAGTTCACGCAGATACTGCAGCGCGCCGTACATTTCCTCATAGGCAGCATAGTCGATAATCACGGTATCGATATCATTATGATCAGCAATGAACTGAGGCGCGCGTTTTGCGCGTTTACGAATGGTGGATAAGGACTTGCTTGCTTCGGTAGCAGAAACAACCTGGTCTTTTGTAAACACCGGTTTTTCCAGAACAAGTGGGGACATTTTGACCTCCAAAAAATAGTCTGGATTATATTTCAAAGTATACTTCAAAATATAATCCAGACTTTTATTCAAAAGTTAAAAGCCTTATCGATTCTCGATGCTACCGATGTTTTTGAGCTCGATGGAGATGAGGCCGTTGGGCTCGTTGACGAACTCGATGTACTCGGAGTTTGAACCCATCTCGGCCGGGAAGCTGATCTCGATGCCCGTATCGGTACGAATCTTATGATTGCGTACGGCCGCGCGCTCGACTTGCTTGCGCTCCACGGGCACGCGCTCGGGCACCTTCTCCTCGGTCAGCGCCGCACGCACGCTCTCCTTGATAACCGGCTCGTCCTCAAAGACCTCATCGACGATATCCCAAGGCGGCAGCTCCTCGTCGTCTTCAACCTTCTCGGCAACGGCGGCTTTGACCTTGGCGAGCGCTACGGCCGTGTTGGCGCCGTGCTCTTCGGCGACCTCCTCGACCACGCGCGTCACCGTGTCGATGACCTCCTTACCCGAAACCCCCGTATCGCACTGCAGCAGGCCGTCGGGAATGAGCATGCGATCCTCGCCGGCAATCTTGCGCTTCTTGTCCACGTAGCCGATCTCCATGGTGCTCGCGCGCACGATGGCATAGCTCGGCACCTTTTGCGAGGGGTTTGGCAAAATGGCGTAGTGGCGCGCGATGTCGTTACGAACCTCGCCCTCTTCGCGACCCACCTCGTGCATGAATGCCTGCTTGGAGCCCAGCAGCATCACGGCAAACCAGCGGGCATCTTCATCATCGTCAAAGTCCGCCACAAGCACGTCAGTGGACTCGGCTTTCTCGGCCTTGGTGAGTTCGGAAGAGATGAACTCCGCAATCTGCTGTGACAAGTCCACGAACTCACGCTCACCAAAGAAATAGCCCTTGAGCTCGCCGCCAAACGCAGAGTTCTCCGCAAACGTGGCGCGCTTATTGTCGGCCGAGGTACGTGCGCGGCGCAGATGCGTGGTCACAAAGCTGCGCACGGTACGGCTTTCGATATCCAGCTCGCGCTGGCTCATGACGTTGACGGCAGAGTCAAAGTCCAGGATATGCAGAATCGCGTGATTGATTTTCATATACGGCATTCCGTTCTAGATCACTTTTGGCACGAACCAGTATAGCGGTCGAGTCCACCCCAGGCGCATCGAAGATTGGTGCAAACAAGCCTGTCCCCTTTGCATAAAAAAGCGCCCGGGTCACATGGGCCCGGACGCCTTCGTTGTAGCTTTTCGCTCTAGCGAGCTTGATTTAGCAGGAAAAGTCGACGCTGTCGATAATGTCCTTGAGGGCCTTTGCGGAGGCGGTGAGCTCATGCTGCTCGTCATCGTTCAGCGGCACGGGGACGCGGCAGACAACGCCGTCGCGGCCAACGACGGTCGGCATGGAGATGGCAAGATCGGACAGACCATACTCGCCCACCATGAGCGAGGAGACGGGCAGAACGGTCTGCTCGTCACGCATGACGGCAGTGCAGATGCGCTTTACCGCCATAGCGACACCGTAGTAGGTGGCGTGCTTCTTCTCGATGATGGTGTAGGCGGAGTTCTTGACGTCCTCAGCAATGCGCTTCTCGGCAGCCTCATGCTCCAGGTGGCCGTGAAGCTCGCAGAAGGTGTTCAGCGGCACGCCGGCAACCTGAGCGCTGGACCAGGCGACAAACTCGGAGTCGCCGTGCTCGCCCATGACATAGGCCTGAACGTCGCGCGGGTCAACCTCGACGTGGGCGCCGAGCATTTGCTGTAGACGGCCGGTGTCGAGCACGGTGCCGGAGCCGATGACATGGCCCTCGGGCAGACCGGACATCCTGATGGCGGCGTAGGTCAGAACGTCGACCGGGTTGGAGACGATGAGCAGAATGCCGTCGAAGCCAGACTTCTTAATCTCGGGAATAATGGACTTAAAGATGCTGACGTTCTTGTTGACCAGGTCCAGGCGGGTCTCACCGGGCTTCTGAGCAGCGCCAGCGGTGACGACGATCATGGCGGCGTCGGCGACATCAGAATAATCGCCGGCGTAGATCTTCATCGGCTCGGCAAACGTCATGCCGTGCGCAATATCCAGGGCCTCGCCCTCGGCGCGGTTCTTGTCCACGTCGATGAGAACCATCTCGGAGAACAGACCACTCTGCATCAGCGCGAACGCCGAAGACGAACCGACGAAACCGCAGCCGACAATAGCGACCTTCTTCTCGTTAACCATTAGAAACTCCCATCTCTCTCCACAAACAAGCCGCCCGGGAACGACCCGAGCGGCTTGACGTAATCCCAATGCATCCAATCGGGACTTTGATTATGCTCCTATACGCAGCCAAAAATCGACCGTTTACCGAAATTGTTTGCAGGATTCGTAAAATAACTGCACGAAATCGGTTTCGGGCTATTGACGAGCCCAAATAGTCTTCTAATACAGGCCCGCCTCGCGGATGGCCTCGACAGCCAAAGCGATCTGATCGGGCGGCAGGACCAGCGCCATGCGCACGTGCCCCTCGCCCGAAGGGCCAAAGCTCGCGCCCGGCGTCACCACAACGCCGGCCTTCTCCATAAGCTCCTCGCAAAACGCCATGGAATCGGTGCGGCCACCGGGAAGCTTGGCCCACACAAACATGGAGCCATGCGCGTTGGGACGCTCCCAGCCCAGGTCCTCAAGACCGTCGCACAGGGCATCGCGGCGCTCCTGGTACTTCAGACGTTGCGCCTCGACCTCATCGCGCGGACCATTGAGGCAGGCGATGGCGGCCTTCTGAATCGGGAAGAACATGCCAAAGTCGATCTGGCTGCGCAGCTTGGCAAAGGCAGAGACCACATCCTCACGGCCGACCAAAAAGCCGATGCGCGCACCGGTGACGTTAAACGACTTGGAAAGCGAGAAGAATTCCACGCCCACCTCGAGCGCGCCGGGATACTGCAAGAAGCTGCCGCCGGGCTCGCCGTCAAACACGATGTCGGAGTACGCGTTGTCATGGACAATCAGCAGGTCGTGCTCGCGGGCGAAGGCGATGATCTCCTCGTAGACCTCGGGCGTGCCCACCGAGCCCACCGGGTTGGCGGGCAACGACACGATCATGTACTTGGCACGATCGGCCACCTCGGGATCGATGCCCGCCACATAGGGCAGGTAATTGTGCTCCGCCACCAGCGGATAGTACTCGAGCTTGGCATCGGCGATCTTGGCGCCCGCCTCAAAGACCGGATAGCACGGATCGGGAACCAGAATGGTGTCACCCGGATCGAGCAGGGCCAGGCCCAAATGACCCACGCCCTCCTGCGTGCCGTTGCACGACTGCACCATGGACGGCGTAATGCCCGAAACGCCAAAGCGACGCTCATAGTAATCGCACACGGCCTGCTTAAGCTCGGGCAGGTCGCGCAGGGAATACTTCCACATCTCGGGATTTTGGGCGGCCTGCGTGAGCGCCTCGACCACGTGGTCGTACGGCTTAAAGTCGGGCGTGCCCACGCTCATGTTGTAAATGGTCTTGCCCTGAGCCTTCAGCGCAAGAAGTTTGTTGTTGAGCGAGGCGAAGACCTCCGCGCCAAAGCGGTCGAGACGCTGCGATGCCTGCATGGTGCCACCTTTCGATATAAAAAATACGGCGCTCCGACAAGAGCGCCGCGCGATACGGGCCATCAGATTGCAAAAGTGTAACGCTTGCAACCCCCGTATTGGTTCAATTTAGCCAACCTTAGTCAATTGGATTGAGCGCGTCGATCCGCGCAAGCCACAGACGCGAGCTGGCGTCACTCGGCATACGCCAATCGCCGCGCGGGCTGAGCGTCACCGAGCCCACCTTGGGACCATCGGGCAGACAGCTGCGCTTAAACTGCTGGGCAAAGAAGCGACGATAGAACGTACGCAACCACGTGTGGACGGTCTTGGCGTCATAGACACCCTCAAAGCTCTTGAGCGCCATACGGTAGATCTTGCCCGGCTCAAAGCCAAAACGCAGCAGGTAATAGAGGAAGTAATCGTGCAGCTCGTACGGGCCCACCAAATCCTCGGTCTTCTGAGCAATCTCACCGTCGCCCGTCGGCGGCAGAAGCTCGGGGGACACCGGCGTATCGAGGATATCGAGCAAGACCTCGGCAATACGCCCGCCAAAGACATCGGCGGCATAACGTACCAGATGGCGCACAAGCGTCTTGGGCACGCTCGCGTTGACGGCGTACATGCTCATGTGGTCGCCGTTATAGGTAGCCCAGCCAAGCGCCAGCTCCGACAGGTCGCCCGTGCCGATGACAAAACCGCCAGCCTGGTTAGCCAGATCCATCAGAATCTGCGTACGCTCGCGGGCCTGGCTGTTCTCGTAGGTCACGTCTTGGACGGCCGGGTCGTGCTCAATGTCCTTGAAGTGCTGCTCCACGGCCGTGTGGATCGAAACCTCGCGGAAGCTCACACCCAGGTCGCGAGCGAGCGACTCGGCATTCGACTTGGTGCGATGTGTCGTGCCAAAGCCGGGCATGGACACGGCTGTGATACCGGTGCGCGGCAGCCCCAGCGCATCGAAGGCACGCACGGTCACAAGCAGTGCCAGCGTGGAATCCAGGCCGCCCGAAAGACCGATGACTGCAGCCTTGGTACCCGTATGGGCAAGGCGAGTCTTGAGGCCGGCAGTCTGCAGATTGAGGATCGTCTCGCAGCGCCCGGCCAGGTCACCATGGTCGGCCGGCACAAAGGGCGCGCGGGGGAAGACACGGTCGATGTCGAGCGCATCACGCAGGACAGGTTCTTCGGCCAGCACGCCCTCAAACGAAAACTCAACAATCGTGGCCTCCGGCGCATCATCCGCGCGCGTCCACGTGGTCGAACGACGGCGCTCGGCAACCAGACGGTCGAGGTCAACGTCGGCCACCGCCATATCGCAGGTGAGGAGCTTCGTGGCGGCGAGCTTCGAACCGTTTTCGTAGACGAGGTTCTCGCCTGCAAAGACCATGTCGGTCGTGGACTCGCCCTCGCTCGCGTCCGCGTAGGCATAGGCGCAGTACAGGCGCGCGCTTTGGTTAGAGATAAGGCTGCGGCGGTAATCTGCCTTACCGATAATCTCGTCCGAGGCCGACGGATTGAGGATCACCGTCGCACCGGCAAGCGCCATCTCGGTCGAAGGGGGCGCCGGCACCCACAGGTCCTCGCAGACCTCAATACCGAGTACCAAATCCTCGGCGCCCTCATCACAGCAGCGGTAGACAAGCCCCGAACCCAGCGGAACCGGACCCTGACCGGCAAACTCAACCCACACGGGATCGGCGGGCGCCGGAGCAAACCAACGGCGCTCATAGAACTCGCCATAGTTGGGCAGATACTTCTTGGCCGTGAGGCCCAAAATCTCGCCCGCGCAGCACACGGCGGCACAGTTGTAGATATTCTCGGCCACCGCAACGGGAAGACCGATGGTAAAGACAATCGGCAGCTCGCGGGTTTCATCGAGAATATGTGCCAGTGCGGTCTCGCAGGTATGCAGTAATGTGCGGTTATGGAACAGATCAGCCGCGGTATAGCCAGTCAGATTAAGCTCGGGCAGCACCAGAGCACGAACACCGCGCTCGACCGCCTCGCGAACAGCCGCCAGCGCAACCTCGGCATTGCCCTCGACATCGGCCACGCGAATCCGCGGCGAGGCCGCCGCCACACGCAAAAAGCCATCAGACTGAGAAAGGTGAAGATTCATAAGAATGCTCCCGTGCGTAGACGCCATTCACAACAATTAGCAAGCCCTATTGTAGTTCAACCGCCGGGTGTAACCGCATCCCACCAATTTGGTGAGCTATTGATGAGTTGATGGTATCTGTTAAATGTCACGTACGATTCACATCTGGTGGGTACCCTGATGGCTACACGAAACGAAGCAGATTTACACCGGGAGGGCCCCGTATGACAACCAAGTACACCGACGCGCCGCGCACGCGCGTCATGACACCGGCCGCACTCAACAACGGCGTTCACGAAAACCATTCCATCGGACAGACCATGGCCATCGCGCCCAAAAAGGGCCTATTCGACGACATTTCCATTCCCCAAATCATCGCCGGCGCCGCAGCTGCCGCCACGAGCGTCGCACTTGCTTCCAAGATCGGCATCGCCGGATCGGTGATCGGTGCCGCCGTGAGCTCGGTCATCACCGTTGTGTCCTCGCAGGTCTACCGCCACTTTATCTCTGCCAGCGCCGAAGCCCTCAAAGGTACGCACGCCGCCGTCGACTACCCTGCCGGCGCCTATGAGCCCGTTGACCTTAATGCCGAGGAGCACCTGGGCGGCGCCGCGACTACGCAGGAGATGCGCCAGGTTGCGGGGCGCACGACCACGGCGCGCGTCGCCCCCAACAGTCTGCGTGCCAAGGCGGCGGCAGAGCGAAGCCAGACGCAAAAGAAGGTCATCGTCTTCTCGATCGCCATCGCCATCGTCGCGGTCATCGCCTGCGCCGGCGCCATCCTTATCACCACCGCCGGTGAAGGTCTGGGCGAGCGCCCCGAGTCAATCCTTTCGTCGCGCACGACCGAGCACGACGCGGATAGCACTGGTCAATCGCAAAGCCAGCAGGACGACTCACAGGACACCTCCGCATCCACCGACTCGTCCTCGAACACCCCCGATCAATCGCAGAACGCCGATTCCTCTGTGAACAACAGCGGCACGCAATCCGGCACGACTGACTCAAGCCAAACGACCGACGGCTCTCAACCGAGCACGAGCGACCAGACGAGCGGCAATACATCGGGCACAAGCTCCACCGACAACAGCAACACCAATAGCTCGAACAGTTCGAGCGGATCCGCGTCCGGCACGCCATCTGACAGCTCGAGCCAAGGCACGGCATCGGGCAGCTAGGCACGTTTGCCTCTCATAGATAACCGACCTGCATAACGGGCGCGAACCGGCAACGGTCGTGCCCGTTTGCCTTGGGCGACGAGATGGCAAGCCCCATGCGATGGTAAGATGCTTTGGTGTGTATAGAGGAGATTTGCCATGAGCAAGACAATAGTTAAGCCCACACTATCGCTGGGCAACCACATCTATCTGTATCGCCTGCTGCGCGACGCGATTGGGTGCGGCAAGCAAACGTTTATGACGCAGGTCGAGGAGGCGCTCGCCACTGGTGACATGGCCGCTTATGACCTGGGCTTCGAGTCCACGCGCGAGCTGCTCGAGGAGCTCGACGACTGCATTAAGCTGACCGTCTTTAAGGGCGGCCGTCTGTATGCCACCGTCATCGCCAACGAAGCCTGGGATGCCGCCCTTGCCAAGGGCGAGAACAAGCCCAAGGCTGCCAAGGGAGCCAAGCAGTCCTACAAAAAGAAAAAGCGCGGCGAGAAGGACCTCAAGGCCGTGCGTCCCAAGCACGTTAAGCATCCCGAGCCCGAGCCCGTGGCCGAAGTCGCTCCGGAGCCAGAGTCCGAGCCCGAGACAGGGATCGAAGTCGCTATTGAGGTAACGGCAGGAGCCGAAACCGAAATCGCCGCCACGACCGATCCCGAGGTCATATCAGAGCAGGAAGCCACTGCGGAGCTCAACGAGGCTCCCAAGTCGACAACCGAAGAAGCCGCCAACCAACCCGAGACGCCTGCGTTCCAAAACAGCGATGTCTTTGGCGACGAGCCCGAGGACGATCAGCCCGACGAGCCCGACGATCAAGACGCTACCGAGTCGACGCCAGAGCCCGAGACACCGCAGCCCGCCATCTCGCTCACGGTCGTCTATGACCCCGAGAACGCAAACGCCGGCATCACCACCATGGCCTCCACGCCAGCCGAGGCAAAGCCATCTGTCGAGGCAGAGGATGCCCCGCGAGCCGATACCAAAACCGAGACCGCAGACACGTCCGTCTCCGTGGAACCGACGGATTTCGCAGTTAAGCCGGAAACAGCGCCTGAGCCTGCCATCGAGTCCGCATCCGCATCTGCCTGTGACCAGATTCCCGCACCTGCACCGGCTCCGGTCCCCGTTGCGGTACCTGTCACCACACCCGCAGCACCGACCATCCCCGAGGACTTCCCCGTCGATTTCACAACCGAGGTCTTCTGTCCCGGCCCATTGCTACACCAGCTGTCGACCTATCTCCCCTACGGCGCCGACACGCTCGGCATCGTCGGCGAGTACTACTGGATCGCCCGCGAGCGCGGTACCATCGAGGCCGCGCGAAACCGCGCAAGCTTCCCCCTGCGCTACACGCAGGCCGGCGAGCGCCACGAAGTCACCGTGCGCATCCGCCGCAACACCACCGGCGGTCTCGGAGCCACCTGGACCATCGACAAAGTCGAGCCTTCTACCAAGTAAAAAAGGGACGATAACCCTCAAGGTTATCGTCCCTTTCTCGTTAGGTCACCTGAGCTCGACTAATCGCGCGTCAGCTTGCGGTGAATACGATGCGGCTGGGCTGCGTCCTCACCCAGGCGCTCGATGCGGTTGGCCTGATAGGCCTCAAAGTTGCCCTCAAACCAATACCAGTTGCCCGGATTCTCGTCGGTGCCCTCCCACGCCAGAATGTGCGTGGCGACGCGGTCCAGGAACATACGGTCGTGGCTAATGACCACCGAGCAGCCCGGGAACTCGAGCAGTGCCGCCTCGAGCGAGGACAGCGTCTCGACGTCGAGGTCGTTCGTGGGCTCGTCGAGGAGCAGCAGGTTGCCGCCCTGCTTGAGCGTGAGCGCCAGGTTCAGACGGTTGCGCTCGCCACCGGAAAGTACGCCAGCGCGTTTCTGCTGGTCCTGGCCCTTAAAGCCAAAGCTCGCCACGTACGCGCGGCTGGGGACCTCGGTCTCGCCGACCATCATGTGGTCCAGGCCGTCCGAGACGACCTCCCACAGGTTCTTATCGGGGTCGATGCCGGAGCGGTTCTGATCGACATAGGAGATCTTGACGGTCTCGCCCACCTCGAGCTCGCCCGAAGTCAGCGGCTCCAGGCCCACGATGGTCTTGAACAGCGTGGTCTTGCCCACACCGTTGGGGCCGATGACGCCCACGATGCCGTTGCGCGGCAGGGTGAACGATAGGTCGTCGATGAGCACGCGACCGTCGAACTCCTTGTGCAGGTGATGGGCCTCGAGCACCTTGTTGCCCAAACGCGGGCCCACAGGGATGCGGATGTCGGTCCAGTCGAGCTTCTGGCTTGCGCGGGCCTCGGCCTCCATCTCCTCATAGCGAGCCAGACGGGCCTTGTTCTTGGCCTGACGGGCCTTGGGGCTGGAGCGTACCCACTCGAGCTCGGCCTCCATGCGCTTAGCGAGTTTGGCGTCGCGGTTACCCTGAGCCTCGATACGGGCGGCTTTAGTCTCCAGATACGTGGAGTAGTTGCCCTTGTAGGGATAGAGGTGACCACGGTCGACCTCGCAGATCCACTCGGCAACGTTATCCAGGAAGTAGCGGTCGTGCGTGACGGCAAGCACCGCGCCCTGGTAGTTGTGCAGGAAGTGCTCGAGCCACAGGATCGACTCGGCGTCCAGGTGGTTGGTGGGCTCATCGAGCAGCAGCAGGTCGGGAGCCTCGAGCAGCAGCTTGCACAGGGCCACGCGACGACGCTCGCCGCCGGAAAGCACATTGACCGGCATGTCGGAATCGGGCAGCTGCAGGGCATCCATAGCCTGGCCGAGCTTGGAATCGATATCCCAGCCATCGGCGGCATCGATTTCGTCCTGGAGCTTGCCCATTTCGGCCATGAGGGCATCCATGTCGCAGTCCGGGTCGCACATCTCCTCGCCGATCTTATTGAAGCGATCGACCTTGGCGATCATGTCGCCAAATGCCATGCGCACGTTCTCGATGACGGTCTTGTCGTCGTCGAGCGGCGGCTCCTGCTGCAGGATACCCACGGTGTAGCCGGGGGTAAGTCTGGCATCGCCGTTGGAGACTTCCTCGATGCCGGCCATGATCTTGAGCAGGGTCGACTTGCCCATGCCGTTAGGGCCCACGACGCCGATCTTGGCACCGGGATAGAAGCTCAGGGTCACGTCGTCAAGGATCACCTTGTCGCCATGAGCCTTGCGAGCCTGATACATCTGGTAGATAAACTCTGCCATTTGCCTGTTTTATCCTTTCTACCTGCTGTTTCCCTATTCTTGTTTCGCTTTAGTGGAAACGAGATGAGAAAACCAGCTCTAAAACGTAACGAAAAAGGGGCACGGTTACCCACACCCCCTAATACTACCTGGGAAAAGTCCCCCGGAACATACTATGAACTGCGTACGCTAGTTTTCCGCAACCTTAACGAGCGGCTCGCTGCGATTTGCGCCACAGCAGATACGAGTAGACGTAGACGACTCCGACCGAACCAAACGCCAGAACCGCAATCACCGCGGCGACAACTTCACTTGAAAGCACGCTACCCGCAACGCCCATCACAATCAGACCAACACCCAGCACCATAAAGCAGGCACCGCCAAAACGCTGCGTACGGCGCCAGTTCTCGGGATCGGCAAGCGCCCAGGGCGTCTTGATACCGAGCGTATAGTTCTGCTTCACACGCGGCAAGTAGTTGCCTACGCCAATGAACAGCAAACCGACAGCACCGGAAATCAGCACGTTGACCGAACCGACCGCCGGCACCACGCCCCAGACCGTAAGCTCTCCCAGCCAGCTTATGGCGCACATGAACAGGGTGAAGGCGATTACGAAGCCCTGATAGAACTTGCCCGAGGCTCGATATGCCTCACCTTTGGGATCGATGCGCGGCACCACGCAGAACATTGCGAGAAGCACCAGGGGCAGCACGCCGTGCGCGGAGGCCATCCAGCTGGGACCCCAACCGTCAACGCCGTTCGCGCCCCAGTGCGTGGGAATCTGCGCAGGCAAGCTCGGCATCACCATAAGGTGCGCTACGATATTGGCGACGCACAGAGCGACCAGCGCGATCCACACGCGTGGCGATACCCCCGTGGCGTGAATGCCCTTGTTTTCGTTATTCATCCTTATCACCTTCAGTGTTTGTAAAGCCCATAAACCAACCGATCAAGTCCTGCATGACGGTGGTGTTTAAGCTGTAAACGATGTTTTGGCCATGACGTTCATCGGTCACCAACCCGGCGTTTTTGAGCGTCGCCAAATGATGGCTCAATGATGGCTTGCTGATGTCAAAATGCTCGGCAAGCTCCCCAGCCGTGCGGTCGCCCTCGCGTAGTAGTTCCAAAATGCGCCGCCGCGTAGGATCGGCCAGCGCTTTAAAACCCTCTCCCGGCATAGGACCTCCTCTCAGTATTTCGTTCGACGCGCACACTATACTCGATATTTAAATGTTTGTCTAATTATCTAATCTTATACTCAAAAAAATAGCCGCCCCCGCGTAATGCGAAGACGGCCACTTCTCACGCCATAAACGTGTTTCGGAGTTGGCTAACCCGCGGCAACGGGCGCCATCTGCTTCAATCTTATGCGAATCCCGATCCCATTTCAACAAACCCCAAGGGTTCAAATGGAATCGTGATAATACCTATAATGGCGATAGCTAAAACACGATTCGCTTCCCCATCGGAGGATATTTATGACCGAAACCGTTGCCGCAGCCGCAATCGAGACACGCGACACCAAGCTCGAGATCATCATGGGCCGCGAGGCACTCGATAAGCTCGCCGATGCTACGGTGCTGGTGCTCGGCTGCGGAGGTGTGGGCTCCAATTGCTGCGAGGCACTCGCCCGCGGCGGCATCGGTCATTTCGTCATTCTGGACAAGGACATCATCGCGCCCAGTAATATCAATCGCCAGGCCATCGCCTTCCACAGCACCGTCGGCAAGCGCAAGGTAGACGTGATGGAAGCCATGATTCGCGATATCAATCCCGCCGCCACCGTTATCAAGCGCACCGAATACCTGTTGAGCGACAACATCGACGAGTTCTTTGCGAGCGTTTTTGAGCAGACGGACGGCAAGCTCGACTACGTCGTCGACGCCATCGACACCATCTCGGCCAAGCTCACCATTGCCAAATATGCTCAGGACCACGACATTCGTTTGGTTAGCTCCATGGGCGGGGCCAACAAGCTCCATCCCGAGTGCCTCCGCTTTGCCGACATCTTCGATACGGTACGTGACCCCATGAGCCGCATTATGCGCAAAGAATGTAAGAAGCGCGGAATCAAGAGCCTACATGTATTGTTTAGCTGCGAGGAATCGGTTAAGACACAGCCCCGCGACCCTTCCAACATCCACGAGCGTACCGAGCTCGGAACCGCCAGCTTTATGCCGCCCATCATGGGTCAGATGATTGCCGGCGAGGTTATCCGCCAGATCAGTGGCCGCGGCACCGAGCGCGTGCGCGCCGATGGCCAGCGCCTGGACTAGCGGAGTGCGCCGAGATGGAGCCCCGGTTATTTGATGCACACTGCCATCTTGATTTGATGGCTTACCCGAATGCTGTTGCCGACGAAACTGCGGCTATAGGACTGGGGGTCTTTGATTGCGGGGTCGACCCGCGCGACTTCGCGGCAGCAAAAAAGCGGGCCAGCCGTTACCCAAACATTATCGCGGGCGTTGGCCTCCATCCCTGGTGGCTCGCCGACGGCCGCTGCGGTCCTGCCGAAATCAATCTGCTTTGCAAAGTTGCTGCCCAAGAGCGCTATATCGGCGAAGTCGGACTCGACTTTTCCGCGCGCTTTGCCGGAAGCGAACCGCTTCAAATGCAGGCACTTGACCGGCTCTGCGATGCGCTCGTGCAGTGTCCTCTTGCCGGGCGCGTAATATCGATTCACGCCGTTCGTTCGGCAGGAACCGTACTGGACGTCCTCGAATCGCATGGTCTACTCATCCCAAACCCCGACTCCCCCGCTATCATCTTCCACTGGTTTAGCGGCACTTCGGACGAACTCGTCCGCGCGCGTAATGTGGGCTGCTATTTTTCTGTCAACGAACGCATGCTCGCGTCTAAACGAGGACGCGAATACGTACGACAGATTCCGCTCGACCGCTTACTGCTTGAAACCGATGCACCAGCGGAGGCAAACACAGAAACAAGCGCGCAGTCGCTCATCAAATCGCTCACAAGGACCTCGATGCGCATCGCCTCGCTCAAAAATTGTGACGCAAAGCGTATCGAATCGGCAGTTTTAACAAATGCACACTCTATTTTTGGCCTTCGCTAACCCCTGTGGGCAAAAAGACGACAACGATACCATTATGACGGTAGACGTGCCGTCCAAGTCCTACGCAAGCTCCAGCAGCTCCGGCAGCTGGTCGATAATCTTGTCCGCGGCATCTTGGCTAAAGCCGAAGCGTTCCTCGCGCTTGGCAATGACCGTCAGGCCGGCTCGCTTGCCGGCAGTGATACCAGGCACCGAATCCTCAACGCAGCAGCAGCGATTCGCGGGCAGTCCCAGCAGGTCCAGCGCATGCAGGTAGATGTCGGGCTCGGGCTTGCTCTCCTTAAACTGCTCGCCGCTCACCACATACTCAAAGGCATCCGACAGCCCGCACGCATTGAGCACTTCCTCGATGCTATCCATGGGAGACGAGCTGGCAAGCGCCACGCGAACGCCGCGGCGCGGCAGCTCTCGAATCGTATCCACGGCGCCTGGGTTAATCAAAGCCTGATAGTCGCGCGGACGCTTATGCGCCCACTCGTCCCAACGGGCCAACGCTTCCTCGCCAGTGAAATGCCCCTTACCGGCGCGCTCAAACCAATCGACCAGCATATGCAGGAAGAACTGATGTGAGGTACCGACCTGCCCGTTCAACTCCTCTTGAGTCAGGTTAAGCCCAAGCTCCTTGGCAAACGCGGCAGTCTCGCCCAGGTAGTAATACTCGGTATCGACAATGACTCCGTCCATGTCAAAGATAACGGCGTCGAACGGAAATGCGGACACGGCACCCTCCCTAACAAAAGGGCGCCTGTAAGCAGGCGCCCGAACCATGCATTAATCGGCGATTCTAACCCAGCAGCTTATCCAGCGCCACCGCAATGCCGTCTTCGTTGTTATTGGCAGTCACCATCTGGGCCACGGCCTTAACCTCGTCAACCGCGTTGCCCATGGCAACACCGGTGCCGGCCCACTCAATCATGGACTTGTCGTTCTGGCCGTCGCCAAAAGAGACGACCTCGCTGGCATCGATGCCGAGCTTGGGCAGGGCACCCTCGAGCGCGCGGGCCTTGTCGATACCGGACGCCGTAAACTCAAAGTACCAGTCGGCCGTAAACATACCCGAAAGCGTCTGAGTAAAGGGCGCATACATCTCCTCGTGATGCGCTTGCAGATAGGCCGGGTCGCCCGCAGTGAGCAGCTTGTCCACGGGATAAGTGTCCACGACCTCATGCAGGCTCTCCACCTCGCGAATCTTAAGATCGCACGCGTCGCGCTCGTATTTGACGATGTTTTTCTGCGAGCCATCCGGCAGCGTAATCATGCAGCGGTACGAATCCTCGACATGCAGATCGCGACCGAGCGAAATCATAGGGATCACGTCGAAATTGCGCAGATGATCAATCAGGCGATGCAATTCATCGGCAGGCATAGCCTGATCGAACAGTACCTCGTCGGTCTGGGCATCGACGACGTGAGCGCCATTAAAGGCCACCAGCAGACCGTCATGGTTATGAAGGTCGAGCTCCTGCGCCAAGGCGTGCAGCCCCCATGCGGGACGGCCCGAAGCCAAAATGAGCTTAATGCCCGACTCCTGCGCCGCGAGCAGCTTCTCGCGCGTACGCGGGCTGATGACCTTTTGGTCGTTGGTGAGCGTACCGTCGATATCCATTGCGATGGCTTTGATTGCCATATGCGCCTCCTTGCATCGTTTTTATCGCGCACTATCTTATCCGAGCCGGGGCACGTTCGCACAGCGCACGTATGACGGTTGCAAAACCACCCCATTTGAAACAAAGGCAAAAAAGTACTTGCAAAGACGCGTTCCGACATATAAGTTGATAAAAGACCGCCGTTGCGGTTTTAAGTAGATCGAGCATATGAAGTTTGAGTTTTAGCGTGTAAGAGAAGGAAGATCGGCAAAGTACAACCCCAAACGTAATGACAACTTAATGAGGTAACTGCCACATGTGAGGCACCTAGGGCATTGCTGTCTCGATTTTGAGCACGATGCCTTCCGCCTTGCATGGGCCGTTCCATCCCGCCCCTGCAGCAACTGTCTCACGGGCTCATTGAAAACCGCATAGCACCCCAACGTCAGCACATCACCCACGGCAAGCACATCACTCACGACAACCAACACATCAACAAACAGCACGAACATCAACCGATTGGAGAAGCTATGACAAACCACCACGCTGAAGACGGCGATAAGAAAAGCATTCTGGATGCCCGCATTGAGCGAGCATATGCAAACGAATATGACGCCGCCTTTGCCGCCGCGACCATCAAGAACTACGCGTCGCTACCGCTCGCGACGATCTTGGCCGACCACCCTCAACTGCTGAAGCGCTGCACAAAGATCATGGGCGACCCCGACATTCGCAAGCTGACAGACCCCTATGCCCCAAAACGCGGCAACGATTCGTACGTTCTTGCCGTAGGCTGCCTAGCCCATATGCTTACGGCGCTCGACACGAAACTCAAGCTCGAATGGGAACCCGACGAGCGTCATGAACTCGAAAGCAAGCGGAACACCCTGCGCACCGCACTGTTCCTTCCGTTGGACGGCCTCAAGCGCTGCAACGTCGAGCTCAATACACAGGCGCGGCAAAAGCCCGGGACCACGGGGCAGAAAACTCCAAGACCCCATGCGGCCATCGTCGACCGCAACCGATATAACCGCATGACCGCGCACTTTTCCGCCGAGGGAGCAGCCATAAGGACGCTGATCGACCTGCTGTGCCTCCTGAGCATCAACGAGCTATTTGAGGGCTATCTCGCCCTTGTTCCCGCGACGGCACCCAAGTCGGTAGCAAAGATCATCGAGACCTGCAGACGCCAGTTTGAGCGCCATCGCAATGGCAGCGAGATGAACGCCAGCATCGCGCAGTACTACGCGGCTCATTACAAAAATGACGGATGTGCCCCTGTCGAGCATCAGCTGCGGCTCGCCTACACCACGCCCGTCGCAACGCTCCATCGCTTTGGAGCCCTTGGCGCTTGCGAGCCGTACGAACAGGCAGCCTGCCCCACAACCGAGCTCGATCTCAGGCTCGGACGAACCCTGTAGCCCGCCAGCCCCTCCGCGGGCAACAATCCTATTCCACAACACAACCAACAGAAAGGAGTCCTCATGGACACCAATCATTCCCCCATCATCAGCCCCCTCACCATGCGTGAATCCGCCCGAGGTATCACGCTCACCAGCATTTACGATGAGATGCTCGCCCGTCGCGAGCTCTCCGTCATGGGAAACATCGAAACCCCGATGGCCCACGACCTATGCCAGCAGATCCGCCTGCTCGATGCCGCCGACCCCAGCCGCCCCATCACCATATTTGTCGCCAGCGCCGGCGGAAGCGTGCGATCGGGTCTTGCGATCTATGACGCCATGCGCCTCGCATCGTGCCCCATCCGCACCGTCTGCCTGGAATTCGCCGCGTCCATGGGCGCCGTGATCTTTATGGGCGGCGACGATCGCCGTATGGCGCCCCATGCAGAGCTCATGATTCACGACCCGCTGATCCCCCAGGGGGCAGGCGGCTCGGCACTTGCGCTGCAGGAAACCAGCCGGCGTCTCATGCAGACCCGCAAGACCCTCACGCAAATCCTCTCGGACCGCAGCGGCCTCACGCCCAAGCGCATCCAGTCCCTCACCGCAAAAGACACCTACCTTTCGGCCGAGCGCGCCGTCGAGCTCGGCTTTGCCCACGAAATCCTCTCGACCACCAAGGAGGTCGCCCATGTCTAACCTCACCAGCCGCCTCGCCGCATCTGAGTCCGCATCGTCCACCATCCTCGCCAAGGATCGAATGCTTTCCTGCGACACCCGCCAAACGGGACTCAACAACAACGCACTTGTGATCGGCCCCTCGGGAGCCGGCAAGACCCGAAACGTCCTCAAGCCCAACCTGCTGCAAATGAACGCAAGCTACATCGTGCTCGACACCAAAGGCACGCTCTGTCGCGAAGTGGGACCCGTGCTGGCAGCCCACGGCTACCGCGTGCAATGTCTCAACTTCGCCGACCTCAACACCGTCCCGGCCCTTGCGCCCGGCATCGAGCGCTGCGGCTACAACCCCCTGAGGCACATTCGCCGCAAGGCGGACGGCAGGCCCAACCAGCAGGACATCCTCTCGGTGGCAAAGGCCATCTGCCCCATCGAGGACAACAACCAGCCTTTTTGGGATCATGCGGCGGCAAACCTGCTGTCGTGTCTTATCGCCTACGTCACCGAACAGCTACCCGCCGACGAGCAGACGATCAGCTCGGTCATCAAGCTGATCGAGCACCTGCAGGACGGTGCCACGGGTCGATTGTTTGACGACCTGATCACAATCGACCCCCAAAGCTATGCCCTCTCGCTATGGCGGCGCTACGCCATTACGCAAAATGCCGAGCGCATGCACGCGAGCATCGTCGGCATCCTTGCCGAAAAGGTCATGTGTCTGGGATTCGACGGTGCGGCACAGCTCTATCGTGAGTGCCATCAGGTGGACTTCGCTTCCATGGGACACACCCCCTGCGCCCTATTTGTAACCGTGAGCGATATTGACCGCAATCTCGATCCGCTGACCGGCCTCTTTATTTCGCAGGCGTTTATGGGCCTCATTCGTGAGGCCGATAGGCAGCCCGACGGCAGCCTGCCCGTGCCCGTGCGCTTTATGCTCGATGACTTCGCAAATCTGCAGATCCCCCAGATCGACAACGTGCTCTCGATTATCCGAAGCCGCAACATCTGGGCAACGCTGCTGCTGCAGTCGACCAACCAGCTCGATGCGCTCTATGGCGAGGCACGCGCACGCTCCATCATGGGCAACTGCGACACGCATCTGGTGCTGGCGTTCCAGGATCCCGAGAGTGCCCGGGTGTTTTCCGAACGCGCCGACGCGCTGCCCAGCACGCTCATGGCGACGCCGATCGATCGCTCGTGGCTCTTTGTGCGCGGCCACACTCCCGAACAGGTCGAGCGCTTTAGGCTCGAAGACCATCCGCTCTACGGGGAGCTGCCCGAGGCGCAGCGAGACCATGCGGAGGCCGAGATCTAGGCGCAGGGTTCTCGCGGCGCGCGGCGCCCCGGCGATGTTCCACAAAGGCCGTGCGCCCCGGGACTACGGCAAAGCAAAGGGGCCCGCATCCGATAGGATACGGGCCCCTGACTATAAGGCGCGATGCGTTAACAGCAGCGACTACTTACGATGCGCGCGATAGAACTCGATGAGCGCCTGGGTCGAAGCGTCCTGCTCGGCCTTGGCGGCGTCATCGTGGAAGGCCGGGGTAATCTGCTTGGCAAGCTGCTTGCCCAGCTCGACGCCCCACTGGTCGTAGGAGTCGATGCCCCAGACCGTGCCCTCGACAAACGTGATGTGCTCGTACAGGGCGATGAGCTCGCCGAGTGCGAACGGGGTCAGCGTGTCGCCGAAGATCGAGGTCGTCGGGCGGTTGCCCTCAAAGCAACGGGCCGGGACGATCTGCTCGGGCGTGCCCTCGGCACGAACCTCGTCGGCCGTCTTACCAAAGGCGAGCGCCTTGGTCTGGGCCAGGAAGTTGCCCAGGAACAGCTCATGCACGTCCTGACCGCTATCGGTCGCAGGGTTGGCGGTATTGGCAAAGGCGATGAAATCGGCCGGAACCACCACAGTGCCCTGGTGCAGCAGCTGGTAGAAGGCATGCTGACCGTTGGTGCCGGGCTCGCCCCAGAAGATCTCGCCGGTATCGGAGGTCACAGCGCTGCCGTCCCAGCGGACGTGCTTGCCGTTGGACTCCATGGTGAGCTGCTGCAGGTAGGCCGGGAAACGGTGCAGGTACTGGCAGTACGGCAGTACGGCGTGGCTCTTGGAACCGAAGAAGTTGACGTACCAGACATTGAGCAGGCCCATCAGCGCGACGGCGTTGTTCTCGAGCGGGGTGTTGCAGAAGTACTCGTCGATGGCGTGGAAGCCCTCGAGGAACTGCTGGAAGCGCTCGGGGCCGAGCACGACGATCAGCGACAGACCCACGGCGGAGTCGACGGAATAGCGGCCGCCGACCCAGTTCCAGAAGCCGAAGGCGTTAGCGGGGTCGATGCCGAAGGCCTCGACCTTGTCGAGTGCGGTGGAAACGGCAACGAAGTGCTTGGCCACGGCCTCGGCGTTCTGCTCATCGGAGCCGTCGATGGCACCCTGAGCCTTGAGCTGCTCGAGCATCCAGGTCTTGACCTCGCGAGCGTTGGTGAGGGTCTCGAGCGTGGTGAAGGTCTTGGAGACGATAATCACGAGCGTGGTCTCGGGATCCAGGCCCT
Source organism: Collinsella sp. LCP19S3_B6 (assembly GCF_052121815.1). Lineage (NCBI taxonomy): Bacteria > Bacillati > Actinomycetota > Coriobacteriia > Coriobacteriales > Coriobacteriaceae > Collinsella > Collinsella sp. LCP19S3_B6. The sequence goes on along the minus strand of NZ_JBQKDN010000002.1, from coordinate 29,632 downwards.
TGAGCTTCTCGGCCTGATCGTTGGGGTCGATGTTGGAGATATAGCGGCAGTCGATACCGGCGTCGGCATAGGGGCGCAGAGCCTCGTAAGCCATGACCGGGCCCAGGTCGGAGCCGCCGATGCCGATGGACACCAGATGCTCGATCTTCTTGCCGGTAACGCCCTTCCACTCACCGGAGCGCACGCGCTCGGCAAAGGCGTACATGCGGTCGAGGACCTCGTGCACGTCGGCGACGACGTCCTGGCCGTCGACGATGAGCTGGCCCTTCTCGCTTGCCGGACGGCGCAGCGCGGTGTGCAGGACGGCACGGTCCTCGGTGGTGTTGATGTGCTCGCCGGAGAACATGGCGTCGCGGCGCTCCTCGAGCTTCACCTCGCGGGCAAGATCGCACAGCAGCTTGACGGTCTCATCGGTCACCAGGTTCTTGGACAGGTCGAAGTGCAGGTCACCGGCGTCAAAGCTCAGCTTGTTCACGCGCTCTGCATCGGCAGCGAACCAGGCCTTGAGGTCGATACCTTCGGCCTCGAGCTTCTCCTGATGAGCCTCGAGCGCCTTCCAAGCGGCGGTCGACGTAGCGTCGATAGGTGCGGCAACAGTTGCCATAAAGTCCTCCTCAACATACGGGCGCAAACCTCCATGCGCCCGGATAATCAGATGCCCCTATTCTAGCGCAGGTCAAGACCGTAATCAGCCAGCGTTGCCAATCCGCCCCCAAACGGCGACCGACCAAAAAGGGACAGGTTTATTTTGGCAGGTCAAACGCTTTACCTACCAAAAATAGCCCATCTCTTTATGGCAGACATTAGGCCGCGGCGCACACGCTGCCGAGCAGCTCACGCAGAGGAGACCCAATGCCCTCAAGCAGTTCGGGCGCGATGATGGCAAAAACGGGAACCTCACCGGCCCCCACGACGGCAGGCACTTTGCCCTCCGAGACAATACATCCATAAGGGACAAAACCGTCTTCGCCGGCATCGAGCGCCGCCATGCGACGCGCGAGTTCGCGCGCAAAGCCAGCAGTATCGGCATCGCCGATCGCCAGGACAAAGTCCACGCCTTCGTCGGTCGCCAGGGCCACAGCTTCGTCGATCAGCTCGTCTCCCCCGTCGCCCTCAACCGAGCCGCAACGAAAAAGCACGCGCTCGAGCAGAGCTCGGTCAAGCGAGCCGAGCGCCGCCGAGACAAGCTCATCGCGCGTATGTTTGTCGCCACCCAGCACCACCAGCGCCTTGGTGCCGCCGTAGTGAGCGACCAATCGTCCACACCAGCGAGCCACGTCTCCATCCGCAACAAGGCGCGTCGGCATACCAAACCCATAGTTGACCATTATCCCCACAACCCTTCCGTGCTTTATGGTGGTATCGATCGTTAGGCTCATGCTACGAAGCGAGGTTTTCCGAGCTGTTTCGCGCTCTTTAGAGCTGCGTTAAAACCCGATGCAACCGCCCGACCATACCTGCCAAAAAGGGACAGGTTTGTTTTGGTCGGTCAAGCGTTTTACCTACCAAAATAAACCTGTCCCTTTTTGGCAGGTTTTGACGATGTCCGGACGAGCGGGTATTATCGAACATGTATTCGATAAGAACATGTGTTTGATGGGAGGACGCGTGGGGGACGGGCGTCACACCTATATCTGCATCGACCTCAAGACGTTTTACGCCAGCGTCGAGTGCGTCGACCGCGGGCTCGATCCGCTCACCACCCACCTGGTCGTTGTCGACGAATCACGCGGGCGTACGACCATCTGCCTCGCCATTACCCAGGCCATGAAAGACCTCGGGATACACAACCGCTGCCGTCTGTTTGAGATTCCCGACGGCATCGACTACATCAAGGCCGTACCGCGCATGCAGCACTACATGGAGGTGTCGGCGCAGATCTACGGTATCTACCTGGAATACGTCAGTCCGCAAGACGTTCACGTCTACTCAATTGACGAGTGCTTTATCGACGTGACACCCTATCTAGAGCTCTACCATACCAATGCCAAAAGCTTTGCCTGCATGCTGCGCGATGAGGTCCTCGCGCGCACCGGCATCACGGCGACAGTCGGCATCGGCCCCAACCTATTCCAGGCCAAGGTGGCGCTCGACATTACCGCTAAGCACGTACCCAGCCGCATCGGCATACTCGACGACGAGACCTTTCGCAAGGAGATCTGGCCCCATCGCCCCATCACCGATATCTGGGGCATCGGCCCCGGCGTGGCAGCCCGCCTCGAAAAGTACGGGGTATACGATCTGATGGGCGTCGCCGCGCTCGACGAAAACCTGCTTTACGACGAACTCGGCGTCAATGCCGAGTATCTCATCGACCACGCCTTTGGGCGCGAGCCGACAACTATCGCCGATATTCAGGCCTATCGCCCGCAGGCAACTTCAACCACCACAGGACAAGTGCTCTCGAAGGGTTATGCCTACGAGCAGGCCTACACCATCTTGCGCGAGATGGTCGATGCCGCCGTACTGGACTTGGTCGATAAGCACGTGGTCTGCGACAGCATCTCGCTCTTTGTGGGCTACGCGAGCGAGCGCGCCGACATACGCCGCCTCGACGCCAGCGGCACAGCGCAATATGTAGACGGATGCGGACATTTGCGTTCGAGCACGTCGAGCATCGAACCCGCCGCAACCGCCGGCCCCGAGCTCGCACCCCGTGCACCCAAGCCCGTCCAGCGCGATGACGAACGACGCCGTCTGGTGCGCGAGGCACAGGCAATCGACGGCATCTTTGTGGGAGAGCATGGCGGCAAACCGCGTGGCGGCTATGCCGCGCTCTTTGCGCACTCTAACGCTTCGCGCAAGCTGCCCGAGCGCACCAATTCGTTTAAGAAGATCATGGGCTATTTCGATGAGCTCTGGGCGCAGACCGTCGATCCCAAACGGCCGGTCAAGCGCATCAATTTGGGCTTTGGCAACCTCATGCCCGAGGAATTTGCCACCATCGATCTGTTTAGCGATGTTAAGGCCGATGAACGCGAGCGCGACCTGGCCCGCGCCGTTCTGGCCGTGAAGGGCAAGTACGGCAAGAACGCCCTAGTCAAGGGATTAAGCTTTACCGCCGGCGCCACTGCACGCGAACGCAACGATCAGGTAGGAGGACACCGTGCCTAAGGCCCAACAACAGCCGATGCGGCCGCCGACACCTTTTGAACGCCTGGCGGACCCCGAGGGAAGACGTCGCGCCGCCGACCCCAGGCTCACCGCTAACGGTGCCGTTCGCGCCAACCGCGCCGCGCAGTTTATGCCCTTTGCCGCCCTCACGGGATACTACGAGCTCGTGCGCAAACAAGAAATCTCTGTTGAGCCCAAATGCGAACTCACGGAAGAAAAAGCCCTCGAGCTTTCAAAAAAGCTCAAGGGCCTCAAACGCGGCGATTTGGTGCGCGTTACTTATTACGATACATACGGCTATCGCAGCCGCACTGGCATTCTCGACGAAGTGCTCCCCGCGTTCAAGCTGCTCAAACTCCGAGACATCGCCATCGGCTTCGACGATATCCAAGACATCGAGCTGCGCGGCCGAGCCTAAGCGCAAGCGTACGCCCGGCCCTACGGCTTCATGTCGTAATAGCCCGCATCCCTCACGGCAGCCTCAAGCACCTCACGATCGATCGGGTTTTTAGAACGGATGCACGCCGTGTGGTCTGTATACGTCACCGTGGCCCAAATGCCATCGAGAGCGTTGAGGGCGTTCGTCACATTTTGCGCGCAGCCGCCGCAGCTCATACCGCCAATAAGCAGTTCATCGCTATAGGGATAGTGAGACACATCGGTGTCCGCGACCGCGACCCTCTTGATCTTCTTTCTGCCCGCCCCATCGCCGCAACAGCATGTGCCATGCGTCGATGCGACAATACGCCGGAATCCAAAAAATAAGCCGGCGGCAATTACAGCAAGCACAATGATGTTTGCAGGGTTGAGCAAATCGTCCATATTGGTTATTTCCTGGGATATCCCTACGACGACGTGCACGAGTTTATCGTCCAGCGCGGCGAGAACTACGCGGTCTTTGGAGCTTGGAAGGTCTACACAAATGTCGAGCAAGCGCTTGCGACGTTCGAATCCTACCGCGCTTGCACGCAGCACCTCACCCATATCTACCAGCAGGGCCACAGCCTCGCAAAACTTGCCCAGGCAATCCGATAGAACATACAAACCGCGGCCGCACGCCACACAACCGAAAGGAAAACATATGAGCAAGATCGCAGTCGTCTACTGGAGCGGCACAGGCAACACCGAAGCCATGGCAGACCTCGTTGCCGAGGGCGCGGCGTCAGCCGGCACCGAGGCAGAGGCCGCCTGCCGCGCCCTTGGAGCCGAGCTCGCCTAACGGCGATAAGCTCCGCCCATACGCGGCTCTGCACCAAAACACATTCGCATCCCAACAAAAACGGGGCTGGATCCAAATCCAGCCCCGTTTTCTGCTATGTCAGCCACATAAAGCAGCTACGAGATGTTGCCCAAAAACGCCTTGGTGCGCTCGCTCTTGGGATGGTCGAAGACCTCGCTCGGCGTGCCCTCCTCCACGATAACGCCGCCGTCCATAAAGACGACGCGGTCGGCGACGTCGCGGGCAAAGCCCATCTCGTGCGTCACCACGATCATCGTCATGCCGTCACGCGCAAGATCGCGCATGACGCCAAGGACGTCGCGGACGAGCTCGGGATCAAGCGCCGACGTAGCCTCGTCAAAGAGCATCACGTGCGGATTCATCGACAGGGCGCGGGCGATGGCCACGCGCTGCTGTTGACCGCCCGAAAGCTGGCTCGGCATAAAATCGATGCGCTCGGCCAGACCGACCTTGCTCAGCTCCTCGACGGCAATCTTCTCGGCCTCTTCCTTGCTGCGCTTGAGCACCTTTTGTTGCGCAAGCATGACGTTCTTTTTGACCGACAGGTGCGGGAACAAATTGAACTGCTGAAACACCATGCCCAAGTGCGTACGCACCTTATTGAGGTCGACGCCCTTGGCGCACACATCCACGCCCTCAACGACAATCGAGCCGCTCGTGGGCTCCTCAAGACGGTTAATGCAGCGAAGCATCGTCGACTTACCCGAGCCCGAGGGGCCCAGGACCACGACGACCTCACCCTTGTGCACATCCAGATCAATGTCGCGCAGGACCACGTTATCGCCAAAGGCCTTCTGGAGATTCTTGATGCTGACGACGACCTCGTTCGAGTTATTGGTTTCGCTCATAATAGAACCTCCTTACAGACCTGCAATATGATCGGCGGGTGTCGCGACAACCTGTCCGGCGCTCTTGGTGGGACGCTTCTTTTTGGTTTCGGCCGTCCCCAGAAGTCTCGCCTCAAGACCGCTCACCAAGCGCGCAAGCGGCAGGGTAATGACCAGATAGAACAGGGCGGCAACCACATACGGCGTGATGGAGCCCGTCGTCGCCACGATGGTGCGGGCATTCATGACGATCTCGACCACGCCCACGGCGGCGAGCAGCGACGTATCCTTGTAAAGCAGGATAAACTCGCTGGTCAGCGTAGGCAGGACATTGCGGAACGTCTGCGGAATCATAACGTAGAGCAACGTCTGAAAGGCATTCATGCCCAGCGAGCGGGCAGCCTCGTTTTGGCCCTTGGGAATCGACTGAATACCGGCACGGAAGATCTCGCACAGGTACGCAGACGAGTTCATGGCCATGACGATAACGCCCAAGACGTAGTCGTCCACCTTGACGCCGGCAAGTGGCAAGCCAAAGAACGCGATATAGATCTGCAGGAACGCCGGCGTACCGCGGATGATATTCACGTAGATGCCGGCAAGACAGCGCAGAATGCGCGACTTGGAGATGCGCATGAGCGACAAGGCAAAGCCAAAGGGGATTGCCAGCGGAAACGCCACAAGCACGATCGAGAGCGACATAAGGAAGCCCTTAAATACGACCGGCAGGCTCTGGACCAAAATGACCGGGTTCAAGAACAGACGCAGGAACATATTGGAATTCCAAGCCTCGACCCACGGCTGTTCCTTAAGATCGGCCTGGAAGTTATCGAAGGCCGTCACGCCCTTAATCTCGACGGAAGGAATCTTGGAAATCTTCTTGGTCGAACCGTCGGCGAGCGTATAGGTGCCGCTAAAGGCCTCGTCGCCGCCTTCGACGGGGAAGGTCACGCCGTACACCTCGACACGGAAAAAGCCGCCGGCAGGCGCCGTCTCGCCAAAGTCGATCTTGAGCGTCTGGCCATCAGCCGTGCACGTGGGCTTCATGGGTGTGCGATCCATGAGGTCCTCGCCCGAGAGCATCGTCAATCGCGTGTCATCGGTACCAAACGTCGTGCCGTCGACAAACGTCAGCGAAAGACCGCTCAGCTCCTCGTCGGCGTCGGCCTGAACTTCCCAGGTAATGCGTGTCTCGGTGCCGCCGACCACATCGCTGCCCGAACCGGTGTTGGGTCGGGCGGTAATCTTTGCGGTCTCAAGCGCTTGGGCAGTCGAGGGCGCAGATGCCCCCACGCACACCAGCGCGAGCGCCACGGCCATGACGCAGGCTAGCTTTTGGAGCAAGGCGGGTAGTGAAGAACGCTGCCCAGCGGCCCCTTTGTTCAGTCGAGACAAGGTGGCTCCTATCGTAGAAGTTGCCGGCAAATAGAGACGGAAACACTCTCCGTCGAGAGAAGCGCAAAGGCCCTCTCCGCTAAACGGAAAGGGCCCAAACGCAATCAAGTATCTGTTTACTTGATGTTGTACTTAGCCATGAGGGCGTCAACGGTACCGTCGTCGGTCAGGTCCTTGATGGCCTGGTTGATGTCGTCCTTGAGCTTGGTATTGCCCTGGTTGATGGCAATGGCGTACTCCTCGCCGGTGCTGATCTGTTTAACCGTGTGGCAGGTGTTGAACTGCTCGGCGGTCAGCTGGCTGGCAACGGAGCGGTTGGTGACTACGGCATCGCCCTTGTCGGACTGCAGGGCGCTGAAGCACTCGGTAGCGTCCTTGTAGGGGATGATCTTGGCCTTGGGGAAGTTCTCCTGAGCAAAGGCCTCGGCGGTCGAGCCAGACTGGACGATAATGGTAGCGTCGGCGTTGTTGAGCTTCTCGCTGTAATTGTCGGCCGTGATGTCGGTGTTATCGACCTTGGTCACGATAGCCTGATCGTCCATGTAGTAGGAATCGGAGAAAGCGACTTCCTTCTCACGCTCGGGCGTGTCGGTGATAGCCGCAATGGAGACGTCATACTTGGTGCCCGAAGCGACGCCGGGGACGAGCGTGTCGAAGTCGTTGTTGACGTACTCGACATCCAGGCCCAGCTTGTCGCCGATAGCCTTGATGAGCTCAAGGTCAAAGCCCTGATAATCGCCGTTGTCATCCTTGTACTCAAACGGAGCGTACTCGGCAGAGGTGCCGACGGTCAGCGTACCGTCCTTGACGAGCGCGTACTCCTTGGAGCCGTCGACCTTCTCGACCTTAGCGTCGTCAGAGCTGCTGGAACCGGCATCAGAACCAGAGGTGGCGTTGGACGAGCCGCAGCCCGTCAGTGCGAGGGCGAGCGCCATGGCGCCCGTGGCGGCAAATGCGCCAAGCTTCTTCAGCTTCATAATCAGTCTCCTTCCAATGGCCCCATGTGATTCAGGGGCCTGCAAAAACTGAGGGCTATTATGCACCCGCGTGAGAGAATCTGCAATTAGAAAACTGATTGAAACAAACCCATAACGTGAATGGAACACTCCACTTTATGACAGTCATTACTGCTGCAATGACCTTAATAGTTTAATTTCAGCCGCATAACCTGCAAGTTCGTTCGGCGTTTCCAAAATGAATGGCAGTGATCGCAGGCAGCTATTCGATACAATATTCTGCATAACCTGCATTCCACCGCCAAGTTCCTCGCTGCCGAGGTAACCCTTGCCGATGCATTCATGCCGGTCCTTATGGGCACCGCGGGGATTCTTGGAATCATTGATATGCACAGCGCGCAGGCGCTCGATACCCACCACACGATCGAACTCGTCGAGCACACCGTCAAGATCTTGGACGATATCATAGCCGGCGTCATTTACATGGCAGGTGTCCAGGCAAACGCCCAGCTTGGCCGACAGCTCGGGGCGCCTGTCAGCAACGCCCTCGATGATGATCGCCAGTTCCTCAAAGCTGCGGCCCACCTCGGTGCCCTTGCCGGCCATGGTCTCGAGCAGCACCGTCGTCTGCTGGCCCTCAAACATCACCTGGCACAGGGTGTCGACGATCATCTGAATGCCGGCGTCGGAGCCCTGTCCCACATGCGCACCGGGATGGAAATTGTAGAAGTTGCCGGGCAGCGCTTCCAGACGCTGCAGATCCTCAGCCATGGCCTCCAGGGCAAACTCGCGCGCCCGCTCTTTGGCCGAGCAGGGGTTATAGGTATACGGAGCATGGGCCACGAGGGGACCAAAATCGTTTTGTTCCATAAGCTCGCGTAGGGCCGCCACGTCATGCATGTCAAGGTCTTTCGCCTTGCCGCCGCGCGGGTTGCGCGTAAAGAATGCAAAGGTATTGGCGCCAATGGATAGTGCCGTCTCCCCCATCGCCCGATAGCCCTTCGTCGTGGATAGGTGACACCCAATCGTCAGCATCCCCAGCTCCCCCTCATCAGTTACGGTGAAATAGTTCCTGTTGATGCCTTATTCTGCCGCAAACAGGAACTATTCCACCGCAAGTTATAAAAGGGTCATGAGGAGCGCGTTTTGCCGAAGGCCTTAAGCACCGCCGTCACGGGGCCAGGCTGGAAACGTCGGCGCACATCGTCGAGACGCTCGGGAATATCGATGTGCTGCGGGCAGTGGCGTGCGCATTTGCCGCACTTGACGCAATTGCTCACCAACTTGGGCTCGCTTGTGCGCACCGCACTCGCCGTAAAGTACTGCGATAGACCCGTAAACCAGCTGTGCGCATAGCTTGCGTTGTAGGCGGCAAAACACCCAGGAATATTGATGCCTTTAGGACACGGCATGCAATAGCCGCATCCCGTGCAGGGCACGCGATTCGATTTTTCAAACTCCTCCAGCACGCGTGCGATGGCATCGAGCTGAGTAGCTGTCATCGAATCCGGCAGGGCCCGATCGGCCAACGCCGCGTTCTCATCCACCTGCGCGGTATCGGTCATACCCGAAAGCAGCATCGTCACCTGAGGATGATTCCACACCCACGAAAGCCCCCAGGCGGCAGGGGTGCGCAAATGCGGGTCACAGGCGTCATCGAGCACAGCGCGGGCCCGCGGGGGCAGCTTGCCTGCTAGACGCCCGCCCAGTAGCGGCTCCATCACAAACACCGCGAGGCCTCGCTCGGCGGCGGCCATGAGCCCCGCCGTTCCCGCTTGGTAACGCTCACCGGCATAGTTGTACTGTATCTGGCAAAAATCCCAGTCATATGCGTCAAGCATCGTCAGGAAATCCGCCGCGCTGCCGTGATACGAAAAACCAATCTGGCGAATGCGCCCCGCCGCCTTTTGACGCGCGATCCAGTCCTCGATGCCCAACGCCACCACACGTTCCCACTGGGCGGGCGAGGTGATGTTGTGCATGAGGTAGTAGTCGATATGGTCAGTCCGCAGGCGGCGCAGCTGCTCATCAAAGAAACGGTCGAAATCCTCCGCGCACTTGCACGAGGCGTGCGGCAGCTTGGTCGCGAGCAAAACCTGGTCGCGCAGGCCCAAGCGCTCAAGCGAAGCGCCTACGCAAGCCTCGTTGCCGGGATAAAGATAAGCCGTATCCAGGTAATTTATCCCCTGCTCCACGGCGCGGGAAATGATAGCATCGGCTGTCTTCGCATCGGGGCGTCCCGGCGCACCGGGAAATCTCATGCAGCCCAGACCGAGAGCGGATATTCGGTTACCACTTTTGGGGTCAACGCGGTATTGCACGGCCCCTCCCTTCGCCATCAGCGCCCCGGCAAGGCGAAACACAATGGTCACGCGGCCGAAACATCGTGGAATCGCAATCGAGAACGTATCGTAACGCAGCAGAAATCGAGCTGTCACGGCACCGCTTTAACATCAGCAAAAAGCCCGATGAAAGGAGGCGAGCGTGACCACACGCGAGGATGCCTACCCCTATCCCGGCGAACAATACATCCTCTCGGTCGACCGTTACCAGATCGAGGTCATGGACCATCTGGACGAGCTTCCCGCCACAGGCGTCGTCATCTTCTGCACCTTCCCCAAGGTGCGCGATGGCGTTGGTTATCCCGCGCGCGTTTTTGCCATCTGCCCCGCGGCATAAGTTCCCATGCATTTGTTCTTCTAAATTCAGCCTCCGGTGTACGCCACATGCCCCAGCGGCATACAATCCATCAGGCGCCCCGCACGCGGGCGCCTTTTTGTGAGGAGATGATTCACATGCAGATCAACAAGGTCGCCTTTATCGGCAAGGGCGGCGTCGGCCTGCTCTACGGCAGTATGATTGCCAAGGCCCTCGGCAATGACGCCGTCGAATACGTCATGGATGACGCGCGTTTCGAGCGCCACGTGGGCGATGCGCTCACCGTCAACGGAAAACCCTGCACGCTCAAGTCCGTCCGCGCCAGCGAGGCAACGCCCGCCGATCTGGTCATTCTCACGGTCAAGACGACGGGGCTCAACCAAGCACTCAAGACTATGGAGCGCGTCGTGGGACCCAACACGCTCATCGCCTCGCTGTGCAACGGCATTACGAGCGAGCAAAAAATAGCCGAGCGCTTTGGCTGGAAGCACACCGTCCTGGGCATCTGCCAGGGCATGGACGCCGTATTCCTTAACGGCGCGCTCACCTTTACCAATGCGGGCGAGATTCGCTTTGGCGCGGCAGCAGGCACCGAGCCCGCAACCGTCACCGCCATCGATGAGCTCTACACGCGCTGCGGCATCGCCCATACCGTCGAGAGCGACATTGCGCACCGCATGTGGGCCAAACTCATGCTCAACGATGGCATCAACCAGACCTGCATGGCCTACGGCGGCACGTACGGGAGCGCCACGGAACAGGACTCCGAGCAGCGTCGCTGCTTTGTTTCCGCCATGCGCGAGACACTTGCGGTCGCCAACGCCGAGGGCGTTGAGCTTACCGAGGCAGACCTGACGCAGATGGTGCACCTCATCGAGGGAATCGACCCCGCCGGCATGCCCTCGATGGCGCAGGACCGCATCGCACAACGTAAAACCGAAGTCGAGGAGTTCGCGGGCACCATCTGCCGCCTGGCCGCCAAACACGATATCCAAGTGCCGCAAAACGATTGGCTCTACCAGAGGATTCGCGAAATAGAAAGCAGCTGGTAGCCTCGCCCGCACGGCGACGCGCGCAATGTAAGCAGACAGGCCTTCGCGAGGATCCCATCGCTCGCGAAGGCCTGTCGCATTTAGGCCGAGGCTAAAACTGAGGCTCGTTTTGCGACTCCGGGACCTCGTCCTCGTCATCGCGGCAAAGCACCACGCCGGCGCTTCCCAACAGCGCCGCTGCAATCAAGGCGCTCACAACCACAGGAGCAGCACCCGTAGTGGACTGCAAGCCGGCAACTAACGCCGCCGTCGGACCAAGACATCCGATCAAAAGGGCAACGACGGCAATAGCGACATCTCGAGCGTTCATGGGATCACTTCCTCCACGAGAAAGACCTTGTTTCTCATGACTTAGTGTGCCCCGCGCCCATATGCCCAACGTAGTGCCACGGTAAGGGCTCTGTTAACCCAAATGCATATAAAAACGGGCGACTTTACATTGCCCGAAAGCTCAGTAAAGACGCCCGTCCATCATGTGCAATCGATGCCGACAGATTACCAACCGGTGTAGTAATCGGTAGTTCCGGCTGCGCAACCTGAATCGTAGACCTTGCACTCGCCCTTAGAGCCCGTAAAGGTCGAGCCCTGGGACTTATCGCTCGCAGCCACCACGTAGTAGCCGTCGGAATCACGCCAAAAGCCCTCGGAATCCAGCGTCCACTCACCCGTGCGGTGGTGATACAACACGTTGCTGCTGTAATAGGTCTCGCGACGACCGTTGTAGTTATTGACGCCGCTCGAGCGCGTCAGGCCCGAGCCGTTCGCGTAATACGCAGCAGACGCGTAAGACGAGCCGGAGCCGGCGTTGTAATACGAAGCCTGAACGGCCTCGGCAGCTTCTGCCTCGACGGCCGCAGCCTCGAGCGCCTCGCGCTTAGCATCCTCGAGCGTGGAGCGAAGCTCGTCGAGCTCGGCCGACTTCGCGTCGACCTCCTCCATCGTCAAAAGACTGCCCGCACCGTCGATACAACCCTGCAGTACAGCGCGCTCGTCATCGGTGGCATAGTCACCGTACATGTTCATGATGATCTGCGCGCGGACCTCTAGGGAATCGCGCTTGGCCCCCATCGAGGCGTTCCACTCCTGCATGGAGCCAAAGCCGTCGCTACGATAGTCGACGGGCTGCATCAGGGTCGCCTCGGACGGCGTTGATCCGACCGCGTCGGACAGTGTTGCCGCGTGGGCATCGGTTACGCCGGCACCCACTAAAAGCGCCACGGCAAGCGTGGCAGAAAGGGCGGCGGCCTTCGGTTTTCGTGAATCGATCCTCATGTAGCTGGAAACCTCCGTAGTGAGTTTTTGCTGCGTTTAAGCTGCGTGTGATTCGATCGCGCTGCATAGTACCCCGAGTAAATCGCGACCTGCGGTTTTTCTCAAAAGGTGCACGTCATTTGCGTAAAACTCACATCCTCTCAACAGGAGTTTTCCACAATTCGCATGCATAAAGCATGCCAAAAACCCTGTAATAGCGCCCTTCCTATGCAAAAAAGGCGCCTGCGCAACCATTGTTCGCGCAGGCGCCTTGAACAGGCATTTTATGCAGTTATACCTATCGAGTCGCAAGGGGCCCTTGCACAAGTCGCCCTACTCGTCCAGCGCGGCAAAGGCCTGCTTCAGATCCCAAATGATGTCCTCGGCGTTCTCGGTACCAATGGAAAGACGGATTGTAGAGGGCGTAATGTTCTGCTCGGCAAGCTCCTCGGCAGAGAGCTGGGAGTGCGTGGTGGTAGCCGGGTGCACGACGAGCGACTTGACGTCGGCTACGTTGGCGAGCAGCGAGAACACCTGCAGGTGGTCGATGAACTTCCAAGCAGCCTCCTGGCCGCCCTTGATCTCGAAGGTGAAGATCGAGGCGCCGCCACGGGGGAAATACTTCTGGTACAGCTCATGGTCGGGGTGCTCGGGCAGGCTCGGGTGGTTCACCTTGGCAACATGGCCGTCACCGATCAGGAACTCAACGACCTTCTTGGTGTTCTCGACATGGCGGTCAACGCGCAGCGACAGGGTCTCGGTGCCCTGGAGCAGGACCCAGGCGTTAAACGGGCTAATGCAGGCGCCCTCGTCACGCAGCAAGATAGCACGGACATAGGTCGCGAAGGCAGCGGGGCCGGCGGCCTCGGTAAACGAGACGCCATGGTAGGAGGGATTGGGCTCGGCGATCTGCGCATACTTGCCGCTCGCCTTCCAGTCAAAGTTGCCGCCATCGATAATCACGCCGCCCAACGAGGTGCCGTGGCCGCCAATAAACTTAGTTGCAGAGTGAACGACGATGTTGGCGCCGTGCTCCAGCGGACGGAACAGATACGGGGTGCCGAAGGTGTTATCGACAACAACCGGAAGACCATGCTTCTTAGCGACCTCGGAGATAGCGTCGATGTTGGGGATATCGGAGTTGGGGTTACCGAGCGTCTCGAGGTAAATGACCGTGGTGTTGTCCCTGATGGCGCCCTCGACCTCGTCCAGGTTGTGGGCATCGACGAAGGTGGTCTCGACACCAAACTGGGAGAGCGTGTGCTCCAGCAGGTTGTAGGAACCACCGTAGATGGTCTTTTGGGCCACCACATGGTCGCCGGCCTGAGCGAGGGCCTGCAGGGTATAGGTGATGGCGGCGGCGCCAGAGGCGACGGCAAGACCGGCAACGCCGCCCTCGAGCGCGGCAATGCGGTCCTCAAAGACGCCCTGGGTGGAGTTGGTCAGACGACCGTAGATATTACCGGCGTCGGCAAGGCCAAAGCGGTCAGCGGCGTGCTGGGAGTTGCGGAACACATAGCTCGTGGTCTGGTAGATAGGCACGGCGCGGGAATCGGATGCGGGGTCGGCGCTCTCCTGGCCAACGTGCAGCTGCAGGGTGTCGAAACCAAAGGTGTGCTCGGGGTTGTTGATAAACTGGCTCATGATGATCTCCTTGATCGAACAAAAGTAATAAGAGTAAGAGAAGTAAGTCGCCGTCTCCTGATCACGCCGACGGGCGCAAGCAGGAGCCCGGCATTCGTCTTAGTAAGCAGTTCATATGCGGTCCTCCTTTTGACATCCCGTTCTCGTGGTCGGCTTAATTACCTACCGCCTTTGTGTGTTTTGAATAGTACGAGCATTGTTTCGCGCGGTCAATCACTTAAAAGCGCTAACCTGTTATCGGTTTTTTAGATAGCTATCGAAAGGACGGGTGCCGATGACCCTCCAGCAGCTTCGTTTTCTTATCGCCGTGGCAGAATCCGGCTCAATTAACGCCGCAGCTCAGCGCCTCTATACCGCGCAATCCAATATCTCCAACGCCGTCAAAAGCCTAGAGCAGGAGCTCCGTCTGGAAATCTTTACGCGCTCCAGCCGCGGCGTCACACTCACCAACGACGGCACCGAGCTTTTAGGCTATGCGCGCCAGGTCGTAGAGCAGGCCGATATGCTCGAGGCCCGCTACGAGGACGGCGGCACACCCCAGGCACGCCTTGCCGTCTCGGCTCAGCACTACGCTTTTTCGGTCGAGGCCTTTGTCAACGTCGTCGAGCGCTGCCGCGACAGTAAGTTTGAGTTCATCATGCGCGAGACCACCACGTCACAGATCATCGACGACGTCCGCGCATTTCGCAGCGATATCGGCATTCTGTATCTGGATGACTTTAACGCCCGCGTCCTGCAGAAGGCCTTCGCCGACGCCCGCGCAAGCTTCCATCCCCTCTTCGATGCAACGGTCCACGTCTTCGTTAGCGAGCGCCATCCGCTCGCACGCCGCCCCCAGCTATCGCTTGCCGACCTTACGCCCTATACGCGCTACAGCTTTGAGCAGGGGACCTCGAACTCCTTCTATTACGCCGAGGAGCCGTTTAGCTATATCCCCTGCGACCGCAACATCCGCGTTTCCGACCGTGGCACGCTCACCAATCTGCTCATCACGTCGAACGGTTACACGTTGTCGACCGGTGTCCTCTCCAATGAAATGCAATGGGGCATGGCATCGATCCCGTTGGCAGACGCTCCAACGATGCGCGTGGGCTACATCATGCACGATGAGCGCAAGCCCTCTCCCCTGCTGCGGCAATACCTCGACGAACTCGATCGCATCATCCACGAAAACCAACCATTTGGGGACGGGATAGAAATGGCAGATTTAAAAGCCCTCTAGCTCTTGACAATTCAGGTCGCCCATCTTTCTTGGCGACAACGTCTCCACCATCCTTGTGGAGCGGCGCGCCTCGCATAAAACAGGATGGACCGGGCGCTACAATAGACAGCCGCAAGAGAGGAACTCGACGAAAGGAAGTCTGTGAAGGTCATCATCTATACCGACGGCTCGGCTCGATCCAATCCGGGACGCGGTGGCTACGGCGCCGTGCTCAAATACACCAACCCCGCCGGCAAGACCTTCACCTCCGAGCTTTCGCGTGGCTACGCCAAGACCACCAACAACCGCATGGAGCTCATGGCGGTCATCGTGGCGCTCGAGGCACTCAACCGTCCCTGCGAGGTCGAGGTCCACTCCGACTCGCAGTACGTCGTCAACGCCTTTAACAGGCACTGGATCGACGGTTGGAAAAAGCGCGGGTGGAAAACTGCCAACAAGCAGCCCGTTAAGAACCGCGACCTGTGGGAGCGCCTGCTTGCCGCAAAGAGCAAGCATAAGGTGGAGTTCATCTGGGTTAAGGGGCATGCCGGCCACGAGCTCAACGAGCGCTGCGACGAGCTCGCCACCACCGCGGCCGATGGAGTCAACCTCGATATCGACACCGGCTTTAACGAGAGCGACCTGTAATAGCGTTTTCGCGCAGCTTTATATCCCCACGCGCTACACTCATCCTGTAGACCAAAACAACGCAAGGGGGACGTATGCTGCGCATCGCGACCATCGGCACATCCATGATCACCGACGACTTTATCCAGGTCGTCAATGCCAACGACCAGGCTGTATTCGTAGGCACGCTCTCGCGCAACGCCGAGCGCGGCGCCGCCTTTACTGCCGAGCACGGCGGCGAGCGAAACTTTACTTCACTTGATGAGCTTGCAGCAGCCGCCGACGTCGACGCCGTCTATATCGGCAGCCCAAACGCACTTCACTACGAGCAGGCCCTTGCCTGCATCGCCAGCGGCAAGCACGTCATCGTCGAGAAGCCCTTCTGCGCCACCGAGGCGCAGGCACTGGAAGTCTTCCGCGCCGCCGAGACAGCAGGTGTCGTGGCCCTCGAGGCCATGCGCCCGCTCCATGACCCCGCTTTCCACGCCATCGAGGACGCCCTGGGCGAGATTGCGCCCATTCGTCGCGCCTCACTGCGCTTTGGCAAGTATTCTTCACGCTACAACGAGGTTCTCGCGGGACGCGCCACCAACATCTTCGACTGCCACATGGCCTCGGGCTCCCTCATGGATATTGGCGTCTACACCGTCGAGCCCATGGTCGAGATCTTCGGCATGCCCTCCGGCCTTACGAGCATGGCTACTCTGCTCGACCCCACCACGCAAGAGCTCACCCATGGCCCCATCGATGGCTGCGGTTCCATCCTCGCCAGCTACGGCGGTGGCCGTATCTCCGTCGAGCTCGCGCACTCCAAAATTACGAATGACCTACTGCCCTCGCAGATCGAAGGCGAGCGTGGCACTATCCAGATTGACCATCTGTCCACGCCCCGCAACGTCCGCATCGACTATCGCGGCGATGTCGTACGCGGCTCGGCGACCGAGGCGCCGCGCGAACAGAGCGACAACGGCCGCGTGCTCGACCTGCCCAAATCGAGCAACACCATGGAATACGAACTCGCAGACTTTATCACCGCCATCGGCGGCATCGATAACGTCAAGGAAGAGATTTGGGAGACCCCGGCGGGACGTCACGAGCTTGGCCACTATCGCGATGTCACGCTTGTCTCGCTGCGCATCATGGATGCCGTGCGCCAACAGGCCGGCATTACCTTCCCCGCCGATTCTGTCAAGCAGGCCTAGCGATGGGTATTTTCGACAAGCTTTTCTCGGGCGTCGCCGGCGGCAGCCGCGAGCCCCAAAAGCCCTCTGGTGTCGAGCTCGAGCTGCGCCGCAGGCTTACTGTGCTCGCAAGCGACGAGGCCACTCAAGACACTCCCCTGCGCTATTTCCTGCGCTGGGAGGGACAGGTCCAAGGCGTTGGTTTTCGCTTTACCAACACCAACCTCGCGCAGGCACGCGCACTCACCGGCTGGGTGCGTAACATGGAAGACGGCTCAGTCGAGATGGAGATACAGGGAGCTCCAGCAAACATCCTATCTCATCTCGAGGCGCTTCATGCCTCCTACGAGCGCATGGGAACGCGTTTTCGCCTCGTAGACGCCCAGGTCCGAGCCCCACTTGCCAATGAAGACGGTTTCACTCCTCATTATTAGTATTGTGTGCTAAATACGGTATCATTTACCTACGTCCGTTAATAGAAAAGAGGCGAGGCGCATGGCGGTGCAAAGAAGGAATACTAGGCAGCGAAAGCTAGTTCTTGATGCCGTGCGCCAAAGCTACAACCATCCCACCGCCGATGAGATCTACAACGCTGTGCGCGCGCAGGATGACAAAATCAGCCGCGGTACGGTCTACCGCAACCTCAATCTCTTGGCCGATGCCGGGGAGATTCTCTCGATTAAAACGCCGGGCGGCAGCCGCTTCGATCGTGCCATCGAACCGCATGCGCATATCATCTGCACCTCGTGTGGCCGCGTCATCGATGTGCCGCTCCCCTTCAATACCCAGCTCGACGCCAGGGCATCCGAACAAATCGGATGGAGCGTCAGCTCGCACTACACCATCTTCGAGGGCCTCTGCCCCAACTGTAGGTAGATTTTGGGGCATGCCTTAAAATCAACTTTTCACCGATTGCGGCAAAAGGAAGATTTCCAGGCATGTCCAAAATGTCTACTCAGCAAGTAGGCGACGCAGCTCTTCTTCGACCGTGCGCACGTAACGGACGCGGTCGTTGATACCGCGCATACTGGGATTGCAGCTCTCCATCAGATAGGGATGGCCCACCACGTTGAGCATGTCGCGGTCGTTTTCATTATCGCCAAACGCCATCATTTCGTTAGGTGAGATCCCCAGCGCACGACCATAATCGGCAAGCGCGGACCCCTTGCCCGAATCAAAGCCGATAAAGTCGGTCCATTCGGTTCCCGACGTCATCACATCGACCCGGTCGCCAAAGCGACGGACGAAATACTCCAGCGCCGCCGGCTGCTCTGTCTCGGGCGTTTGAAACGCGATCTTAATGACGTCCTCGTCGATGTCCTCGGGACGGTCGACCACCGCCACATCGCAATGGACCTCGTAGCGCAAATGGTCGACGAATGCATCGTTGCCGCTCATGGTGTAGAGGTGCCCCTCGCAGGAAAGGGTCACGTCGGCATGGGGATACGCAACCACGGCATTCGCGATATCCATAGCAAGGTTACGCTCCATGGAACGCTTGACAACGGCACGCCCCTCGCTCATCACGAGGGCTCCGTTTTCGCATACATAGGCGAGCTCATCGGCCACCGGGGCAAACAGATAGCGCAAGCTCGCATATTGACGGCCGCTCGCCGGCATAAACACGATGCCACGACGATGCAGCTCATCGATGAGCTCAAAGGCCTCGGAACGCGGCTCGCACTCCCCCGGATGCAGCAACGTGCCGTCCAAATCGCATGCAATCAGCTTGATTCCCTCAAGACCCATATGCTTTCCCCCACAGCACCTCATCAACAGCAAGACGGACTTTGAATAGCTGCCTCTCAAAGTCCGTCTTGCTCATACGCACGTTAACCGCGCGCCTTTTTTACGATCGTAAAGTCGGGAGCCATGCTCACAACGGCATACGCCGCGCTCGACGCAAAACGCCGGTCCGTATCGAGTTCACGGCTAACCACCGAGAGCATAACGCCCTCGACGCCCCGGAGCATGCGGCCCAAAACAGGCTGCACCGGCGTATACATGCGTACGGTATGCTCGTCCGAATCGCCTCGGAAAAGCGGCGCATGCATGTTGCCGATCTCCCAGCACGCATGCGCGAGCGCAATCGGATCCATGCGGTCGACTTCGACCAAATAGACCTCGGCGCTGCGCAGGCGCACGACAACCGCCACGGGCACCATGCCCGAACGGTCGATGGCGAGCACGTCGCCGTCGGCAAGACGACTGCCGTCGGCAGCATCTAGCCGAACATCGACCGTGCGCCCCAGCTCCGTCACGCCCGCAAACGCGCATACATCAGCCTGGTCCCAATCGAGCAGCAGCTCGTCAACTTCAAAGATGCCACCCAGCTCCCGACGAAGCAGGAGTTCATAGGACGGATCGTTGAGATTTCCCAAGCATGTCGTCGAAACCAAGCGTTCAGGCATACTCTAATCCTCGACCTCGACGAGCTCGATATCAAAGTTGAGATCCTTGCCGGCCAGCTCGTGGTTAGCATCGAGCGTCACGGCCTCGGGCGTCACATCGATGACAACGGCAGGGACAGGCATGCCGCTCGGCGTGGACAGGAAGAGCTTCATGCCCTTCTCGATCTGCTCGATGTTGGGAACCTGCTCGGCCGGGAAGGTGATAACCATCTCGGGATTGTGCTCGCCGTAGGCATCGGCAGCAGGAATGTGCACGGTCTTCTTCTCGCCCACCTGCATGTCGACAACGGCGGCATCGAAGCCCTTGATCATCTGACCGGCACCGCAGGTGAACTCCAGCGGCTCGCCGCGATCGTAGGAGCTATCAAACTGCGTGCCGTCGTCGAGCGTGCCGCGATAATGAGTCTTGACCTTCTTGCCCTGGTTGGACATGGAAACCTCCGTGATAAGGGCGGCACACAACGCGGGCCGCCATGAACGTATGGCGCTAACTATACCCTAGTCATACAATTCGAAGACAGTTTGCAAAGAAACGCTGCAACCGGAGGAACCATGGCATATCCCGTATTTGACTTGCACTGCGACACCGCCGACCGCATCGGCTGGGCCACGCTCGATCTCGACCTGCGCTTTACCGCCGGCACCGACGGTTATTTCCCCGGCGACGAGACGCATCCGCAAGATTTCGACCTCATCGAGGGCAACGCCTGCGCCATCTCGCTCGCAAAGATCGGCAACACACCGTGGGCACAGTGCTTCGCCACGTTTGTCCCCGACGAGATTCCCTCCGCCCACGCCGCGCGCTTCCAGGCGCAGATCATGGCGCATATGAGCGGCCAGGCCATGCTCAACCACGATCGCATGGTCAACGTGCGCAGCGCCGCAGACATTCGTCCCGCGCTCAAGGACGGCAAGGTCGCTTGCATCCACACCATCGAAAACGCCACGTTCTTTGCCGAGGACCCCGCACTGATCGAGGTGCTCAAGAGCTTGGGCGTACTCATGTCGTCACTCAGCTGGAATGCGCAGGGGCCGCTCGCGAGCGGACACGATACCCACGCCGGCCTCACCGCCGCCGGCATCGAGGCACTTACGCAGATGGAGCACGCCGGCATGGTGCTTGACGTCTCCCATCTCAACGATGAGTGCTTTGACGAGGTCGCCGCCCGCGCCACGCGTCCCTTCGTCGCCAGCCACTCCAACTCCCGTGCGGTTTGCGGCGCCAAACGCAACCTTACCGACGACCAGTTCCGCACCATTCGCGACATGGGTGGCATCGTCGGCCTCAACTACTGCAGCGAGTTCCTTTCCAACGACGCAACCGACAAGACCGCCGCAGACGTCACCTTCGATCAGCTAGCGGCACATATCGAGCACTGGCTCGACCTGGGCGGCGAGGACGTCATCGCGCTCGGCGGCGACTGGGACGGCGCCACGGTGCCCGCCTTCCTCTCCGATGCCAGCAAGATGCCCGAGTTCCAGAACATGCTCTCCAAGCATTTTGGCAAGACCGTGATGCAAAAGCTCTGCAGCGACAACGCGCTTGCCTTCTTTGAGCGTTATTAATTTCACATCCCTTGAGCGGGCCGGCATGCCGAACGGTCGACATGCCGGCCCGTCCCCAATCTGAAGGACCGCTTTTGACGCAGCAGTTTACGATTTCCGTATCCCGACCGGATGGGATGCCCATCCCCGTCGTCGTTACCAAAAAGCGCGTCAAGAACTTCAACCTACGCGTCACATCGAGCGGTGAGGTCCACGCAAGCGCACCGCTCGGTGCCACCCGCGAGCGTATCGAAGCATTTGTGAAGCGCAACAGCGCCTGGATTATCAGCCGACTTGCCCAGCGCGAGCAACGTCAGGCGACGGAGCGAGAGCCGCTCAGCCCCTCGTCCATCATTGCGCTTTGGGGCAAGCCCATCACGGTACAAGATGCGCTCGATCACAACTTTGCATCACCCGCACCGCGACCCAAACAGGCCACCTTCGCAAGTTTTATGGGTACCGACGAGCCAGACGAACACCCACAGGCCAAGCGGCACGCAATCCTCGACGGCCTAACGCCCGATGAGCTCCAAGCCCGCATCGACCAGCTCTATACATCCGAGGTCACCACGGCGCTGCGCGATATGGTGCGCACATACGAAATCGCAATGGGTGTCGCCGCTTCCCGCGTTTCCGTGCGCAGCATGAAAACGCGCTGGGGCTCGTGTACGCCCAAAACCGGTGCCATTCGCATCGCACGCGAGCTTGCCGCCTACCCCGTCGAGTGCCTTGACATGGTTGTCGCCCACGAGCTCGTCCACTTGCTCGAGCCAAGCCACAATCAGCGGTTTCACGCCCTGCTCGACACGTACTGCCCCAACAATAGAGCTCTGTCGCAGCGGCTCAAGCAGCCACCCATAGAGACGTATTAGAACCGGTTAGCGCACGCGCTCGATCTCGACACCGCAGCTTGCCAGGGGAAGACCGACGGGCGCCCAAGGCTTATCGAGCTTAACACGAACGCCAAGCAACAGGGGGTAACGACGTAGCAGCATCTGGGCCACGCCCTCGGCTGCGGCCTCGATGAGCTTAAACGTATGCTCGCGCAGATAGCCATCGACATCGTGGCACACCGAGCCGTAATCAATCGAGGCATCCAGGTTATCGTGCTCCCCTGCTGCACGCAGGTCGGCATAGAGCACCAAGGACACGATGAACTTCTGGCCCAGGGCGTTCTCCTCGGGATACACGCCGTGGTTGGCAAAGACCTCAAGACCTTCAACGGTGATGCGATCGGCATGGCGCAGATCGTCATAGCTCACGTGGGGCACCGCCGTTGCGGTGGATATTTCGCCCCTTCCACGGCGGGCGAGCTCGGCGCCTTCAGTCTTGGTTGCATTCTCGGGCAGTTTCTTGTTACTCATCGCGATCGTCTCCTTCGTTTAGAACCCCGACCGCGCAAACCAACTACACGCGAATCGACAGGTTCTTTTTATCATCGCTCCAGTTGCAGGCATTGCGCGCGGGGCATGCAAAGCAGGCGCGCGACGCTTTGTCGGCTGCATAGAGCAGACGCTCAAGCGGTTGGCTGTTCACGCGCAGCTTTCTATGGCCTAAAATGGCCGTCTTAATGGCCGCGGCATCGGCCGGATCAAATGCCACGTCATCGGGCATGCCGCCAAGAATCGCATCAGCGACGCGCTCGCTTGCAACATCATGGGATATACCCGATTCATACTGTTCATCTTTGCCGATATCGTGAAGAAGTGCCGTGGCGTAGATGACCTCGCGGTCAAATTCGAGCTGTTCCTCAAGATTCTTAATCCACATAATGCGCGCGACATCCAGCAGATGGTCAATACCGTGGCGGCAAAAGATGCGCCCCGATTCCAACTGTGCAATGTTGCCCAGGTGCCGCCGGAACAGCCCGTTGGCACAAATGTAATCAATGCGAGGCATGGCGCCAAAGGGAGTCAGGCCCGAAGCCATAAAACCGCGACGCGGCGTCCCCTCATCGGTCTTCGATGTAAAGTCGTTGACGACTCTCATGGTTAGCGGTCCAGCATCCTAAAGAATCGCTCCTCGAGCGCGGGATCGGTCTCAAAGACACCGCGACGAGCAAGCGTTACGGTCTTGGTACCGGGCTTTTGCACGCCGCGCATGGTCATGCACATATGCTCGGCTTCCATCAGCACGATCGCCCCTTGGGGAGCAAGATATTCCATGAGGGCATCGGCAACCTGCGCGCACAGCTGCTCCTGCAGCTGCAGACGACGGGCATAGACCTCAACCGTGCGAGCAAGCTTAGACAGACCCGCCACGCGACCGTTAGGGATATAGCCGATCGCAGCCTTGCCATAAAAAGGCAGCAGATGGTGCTCGCACAGCGAGTAAAACGTAATATCGCGCTCGATAACCAAATCGTTCGAAGCGACGGCAAAGGTTTTGGACAGGTGCTCCTCGGCACTCCGGCCCATACCGCCGGCAATCTCGCCATACATACGGGCGACGCGTGCCGGGGTCTCCAGCAGGCCCTCACGAGTTGGGTCCTCGCCTATACCTTCAAGCAGCAGCTTAATAGCAGTCTCGACTTTTTCCTGATCGACCATCTGGGCCTCACTTTTTTCGATTTCGCGTTCGCGCTATGGTACCACGCTGGCACGCAACCTCTTCCAGCTACATAGTATGGGTCGAATAGACCGGATCGTCCCGCCAAAGCTCCACAGCGTCGCAAAGCGCAACGCCCTCGCGCGCAGCACGAGCGCGCGAGGCGTTCATGTCGATCACGCGCTGATTACTCGAGCCCCTAAAGCGCAACGAGATATCGTACAGATCTTGAACGAACGGACCGTCTACCAGCATGTCGAGGCAAGCAAGGATACGGTCCGTCACGTCGGTATGGTGGCGGCCGCCCGGCATTAGTTCCTCGAGCACATCACCGGTAAAGCACCAAATGGTCTTCCCAGACTCCACAGGATAGGTCGCACGCACGCGTTCGATAAAATCAACGAGCCCCGCCTGGTTCTCGGGTTCCATAGGCTCCCCGCCCAGAATCGTCAGGCCATCAATAAAGGGATGATCAAGACTCTCGATGATTTTGTCCTCGACGGCACGATCGAACGGTTCACCCGCGGCAAAGTCCCACGCGACGGAGTTAAAACAATTCTTGCACCCACGACGGCACCCACTCACAAACAGAGAGGTACGAACGCCTTCTCCATCAGCAATGTCGAAATACTTAATGTTCGCGTAGTTCATAGGTAACCTTCCTGGGGGTCTGGAGCATATCATCCCGTCCTCAAACATTCTCGGCCTTCGGCCTGCGAAACTACGGGCGGGACGATATGCTCCAGATCCCTCGCGAGCGACACTCGATGAACGAAGCGAACATCGAGTATGGGGTTCGAGGCCCAATAAAAACTGGGTTGCGGCTCAACCGGCATCGCAAGTAAATCGCAGCTGCAGCTCGAATTATTTCCGCTAAGAACTTCGAGGAGTGAGCAGACCGCATACTGCATCTCAGCTACATCAACTTGGCTGCCCCGTAGCGAGGCCCCGGACCTTTGCTCGATATGAGTTCCGCACGAACAGGAGGCGCCAGTGGCGCCTCCGTCGTGAGCCAGGACTGTCCGAAATAGCGAGTAAAGGTCCGGGGCCTCGCTACGGGGCAGCCTGGGATGGTTATTAGAGATGCAGCACGCGGTCGCGGATCTCCTCGGTTCGACCCTGGTTCCAGAACTGGGTACCGATGTAGCCGCACGTGCGACGGGCGACATTCATCTTCTCCTGGTCACGATTGCCGCAATTGGGGCACTCCCACACCAGTTTGCCATCGTCCTCGACAATGCGAATCTCGCCGTCATAGCCGCACACCTGGCAGTAATCGCTCTTGGTGTTGAGCTCGGCGTACATGATGTTGTCGTAGATGTACTGCATTACGCGAATGACCGCCTTGAGGTTGTCCTGCATGTTGGGAACCTCAACGTAGGAGATGGCACCGCCCGGCGAAAGCTGCTGGAACATGCCCTCAAACTTAAGCTTGTCGAAGGCATCGATCTCCTCGGACACGTGGACGTGATAGCTGTTAGTAATGTAGCCCTTATCCGTCACGCCCGGGATAATGCCGAAACGGCGCTGCAGGCACTTGGCGAACTTGTAGGTCGTCGACTCAAGCGGGGTGCCGTACAGCGAGAAGTCGATATCGCTTTCGGCCTTCCACTCGGCGCACTTGTCGTTCATGTGCTGCATGACGGCCATGGCAAACGGCGTGCCCTCCTTCTCGGTATGGCTGTGGCCCGTCATGTACTTGACGCACTCATACAGACCGGCGTAACCCAGGCTAATGGTGGAATAGCCGCCCACGAGCAGCTTGTCGATCGTCTCGCCCTTCTTAAGGCGCGCCAAGGCACCGTACTGCCAAAGAATCGGCGCAGCATCCGAAAGCGTGCCCATCAGGCGCTCATGACGGCACAGCAGGGCGCGGTGGCACAGCTCAAGGCGCTCATCGAAGATCTTCCAGAACTTGTCCATGTCCTGATGCGAGCTCAGCGCAACATCGGGCAGGTTGATGGTCACAACACCCTGGTTAAAGCGACCATAGTACTTAGGCTTGGTCGGATCATAGTTCAGAGCGTTGGCGACATTGTTAAAGCCGTTGCCCGAACGGTCGGGCGTCAGGAAACTGCGGCAACCCATGCAGGTATAGCAATCACCGTTGCCGGCGGTCTCGCCCTTAGACAGCTTGAGCTCGCGCATCTTCTTCTCGGAGATGTAGTCGGGCACCATGCGCTTGGCGGTGCACTTGGCGGCGAGCTTGGTCAGATAGAAGTACGGCGAATCCTCGCGGATGTTATCGTCCTCGAGCACGTAGATGAGCTTGGGGAACGCCGGGGTGATCCACACGCCGGCTTCGTTCTTAACGCCCTCATAGCGTTGACGAAGCGTCTCCTCCACAATCATGGCAAGGTCGTGCTTCTCCTGGGGCGTACGGGCCTCATTGAGATACATAAAGACCGTCACGAACGGCGCCTGGCCATTCGTGGTCATAAGGGTCACGACCTGATACTGAATCGTCTGGACGCCGCGACGAATCTCATCGCGCAGGCGTTCCTCAACGACCTCGCGAACCTTCTCGGCAGATGCCGAAACACCGAGCTCCTCAAGCTCGCGAGCAACCTCGCCGCGAATCTTTTGACGGCTCACCTCAACGAACGGGGCGAGATGGGTCAGCGAAATAGACTGACCGCCGTACTGGGAGGAAGCAACCTGGGCGATAATCTGCGTCGCGATGTTGCAGGCGGTCGAAAAGCTGTGCGGCTTCTCGATCAGCGTGCCCGAGATAACGGTGCCGTTCTGGAGCATGTCCTCCAGGTTCACCAGATCGCAGTTGTGCATGTGCTGGGCAAAGTAATCCGAATCGTGGAAATGGATCAGACCCTCATTATGGGCATCCACGATCTCCTGGGGCAGCAGCACGCGTTGGGTCAGGTCCTTGGAAATCTCGCCGGCCATATAGTCGCGCTGAACGGAATTGACGGTCGGATTCTTATTGGAGTTCTCCTGCTTAACCTCTTCGTTATTGCACTCGATCAGCGACAGGATCTTGTCGTCGGTCGTGTTCTTTTGGCGCTTCAGGCTCTGAACATAACGATAGATGATGTAGCGGCGAGCGACCTCGTAGCAGTCGAGACGCATGATCTCGTCCTCGACCAGATCCTGGATCTCCTCGACCGATACGGTATGGCCGGCCTTCTCACATGCCTCGGCGACGTTTTGCGCCGCATAGATCACCTGGCGGTCGGTAAGACGAGAGCCCTCCTCGACCTCCAAGTTGGCGGCGCGAATCGCATTGACGATCTTATCGATGTCAAAGGCAACCTCGGTACCGCTGCGCTTGATGATCTTCATCCTCTTGCCTCTTTCGCGTCGTAATCCCATTGCGCTTCAGAGCCAAACGATGCCTGGCAGGGCTTGTCCCTGTCTTGCGGCGCCGTCGCGCAATCTGTGTTCTCGATAAACCATAGGTCCTCATGCGGACAATCCTCGCGGCCGATCAAGCGGCTCAAAGGCGTGTCCAAATGGGACGAACAAGGTCTTCGTTCTCTGTCCGCCATCTATCATACGACAAAGACGCCTCTATATCCTGTATTCTTTTTTTAGGTCAAACACAACATATAGTGTTTCAGCAGGTCAAAGCAATTGGTCATTTTACAGACACATTAATTATGAGGGTTTCTTGGCAAGTCGGTAAAACGTTACCAACGCGGCTACCTGCAAGGCAGTTATAAAACCCCCTCGTCAAGCCGCCGACAAATCCTATCAAAACCAAGCCGCTCACGCGAAAAGAATCCAAAAGATTATGCTTGACCAACATGTTGCGGTCGAATGCCGGCGGACGGAGCGACGGGGCTGCAAACGCTCGGAAGACTACAGCCCCGGCACCCCGTCCGCCGGCATTCGATAGGCGAGGGGCTATTAGTTCTCTTCGCGAGCTATCATGCGGCCGAGAGCCGCTGTAAAGGGATCGAGCAGCACGCCGGCGATAACCACAAAAGCCCACCCCTTTGTGACAAGGCCCGCCCAGCGCGCGAAGAACGTACGGCCTTCAATCGTTCCGAATCCTCCCTGGAAGGCAATCTCGCCAAAACCGATCACCATAAAAGATTGCGCGGGGGTCAACCATGGAAACGCGGGCGACGTGCACGGTTATGATCAAAATAATCATCTCCCACGAGACCAAGAGGCCAATAACGACAAATTATGCTGGGCAGCAAATGCAACGTGAAAAAGCGACCGAGGTCGATAATTTGTCGGCATATTATGTGTGTTTATAACAAAACAGTCCAGAAGCAAAGCCTCTGGACTGCGAACATTTGGTGGGCGTTACAAGATTTGAACTTGTGACCTCTTCCGTGTCAGGGAAGCGCTCTCCCCCTGAGCTAAACGCCCAAATGGAGCGGACAACGGGGCTCGAACCCGCGACCCCAACCTTGGCAAGGTTGTGCTCTACCAACTGAGCCATGTCCGCTTACGGGGATTAATCTTACGTGATACCCGCATCCTATGCAAGAACTTTTTTTGAAAAGTTTTGCGACGCTCTCGCGAACCTCACGAAGACATCAGCCACCTCAAAAAGGCCGAGCTCCTCACCCTGATACACGTATGCCGAGCCCGGAAGCGCCAGCTCAAGCAAAAGGGCCGCCCGCGCGCGGCGCTCGCCGAGTTCACGGTCCTCGTCATAAGACGACCCGTCGCGTAAGAGCCAGTCGAGCGAAATCTGGTGGTAGCGCGTCGCCTTGATTTGCGGCAGGGCATAGCGCGTCGCCACTCGCGATAGATCTCGTGGACCTCGTTGCGGTCCCATAGCGGATGGGTGCCGTCGTCAACCATGTCATCGCCCTCGGCGAGATGCCACCGGTCGAGGTCATCGCGGTCGAGGTCCTTGGCGAGACCGTTGCCCTGATCGCTCCAAAACGTCAGGACGTCGCAAAAGAACGCATGAACCTCGGGGCATGACCAGTCAAAGTCCGGCTGCTCGGGCGTAAACATATGCAGATACCACTGACCGTCCGCAACACGCGTCCAGGCGGGGCCTCCAAAGTTGGCATTCCAATTGGTGGGAGGCAGCTCGCCATGTTCGCCGCGACCATCGCGGAAGATATAACGGGCGCGCTCGGGCGATCCGGGGCGGGCGGCAAGAGCGGCTTTGAACCAGGGGTGCTGGTTGGATGAATGATTGGGCACGATGTCGACGATGACCTTGATGCCGCGCGCGTGAGCCGCAGCGACCATGTCATCGAAGTCGTCAAGCGAGCCGAGACGTGGGTCGACATCGCAGTTATCCGCCACATCATAGCCACCATCGACAAGAGGCGATGGGTAAAACGGGCTCAACCAGATGGCCTCGATGCCCAGCCGCTCAAGATAGTCCATCTGCTGGGTAATGCCCGCGATGATACGCCCAAAGCTGTTATTCGCGGCAAACAACGCCACAGCCACGCCCCAAGACGCTCGCTCCCTCTCGGCTTCGGGCCTCCCGGGACGAATCGACCGATTAGTGAAAAGAACGGAAAACCCACTCCCCCGGTCACGACAGCGAGCGGGCTCCGGGTGCCCCAGGTTGCCGCGAAAGAGGAGGGAAGCGTACTTTATGTACGCGACCGACGATTGAGGGGCAAGATGGGGTGCCCGGGGCTCGCGCAGCGTCAACAAAAAAACGCGGTTCGTTAGAACCGCGTAAGATAGCTGGAGCGGACAACGGGGCATCCGCGTATCCGCTTCGCGGATCCGCATCGGCTTCGGCCGCCTGCCGGCGACCTCGCCAGCTCGCTACAAACGCTCCGCGTTTGCTTAACGCTCGCTCCCTCTCGGGTTCGAGCCTCTGCAATGGGTACGAAAAAGCCCGGCTACCGTGGTAGTCGGGCTGTTGTGCTTGGAGCGGACAACGGGGCATCCGCGTATCCGCTTCGCGGATCCGCACCGGCTTCGGCCGCCTGCCGGCGACCTCGCCAGCTCGCTACAAACGCTCCGCGTTTGCTTAACGCTCGCTCCCTCTCGGGTTCGAGCCTCTGCAATGGGTACGAAAAAGCCC